>NZ_JBFUGA010000128.1:0-14975 GCF_056403155.1 Methylobacterium sp. P3_A11 | reverse complement strand
GCGGTGCGGGGGGCGGCGGCCCGGCGCGACGCGCGCAGGGTCGGCGCGGGCGCGTCCGCCTCGCCAAACCGGTCATGGGGCCGCTCGTCCAGAACCGCGTCGGCACCGGCCTCCACGTGGAAGTCGAGATAGGCGATCAGGTCGGCTTGCGCGTCTGGAGGGCTCGGCATGTGGTTCAGCATGTGGGGCCGGCGACGCCTGTGGACAACGCCTGAAAACACGCCCGCCGGCAAAGGCTTGCGTGACCGAACGGCACGGGACGGGCCATTCTTCCGCGCCCGCGCACCGCGTCCATGCGGCGGAGGGAACTTTGCCGCGGGGCTGGGCGTCGGCAGCTTGCCTTTCTAGCTTGGAATCGCTTGAGACGGCAGCAGGGATGCCGGCCCGTCGACGCATCGGGGCCGGAACAAGAAAAGGAGAGGCGAGGATGGCGCTGCCCGAACGCGAGAGCATGGATTTCGACGTGGTCGTGGTGGGCGCGGGTCCGGCGGGGCTCGCCACCGCGATCCGCCTGAAGCAGCGCGCCGCCGAGATCGGCGAGGAGATCTCGGTCGTCGTCGTCGAGAAGGGCTCGGAGGTCGGTGCCCACATCCTGTCGGGGGCGGTGATCGACCCGATCGGCCTCGACCGGCTGCTCCCCGAGTGGCGCACCGACCCGGAGCGGCCGCTGAAGACCGAGGTCCAGCGCGACGAGTTCATGATGCTCACCAAGAACAGCGGCATCACCCTGCCGAACCTGTTCTTCCCCAAGCTCATGTCGAACCACGGCAACTTCGTCGGCTCGCTCTCGAACACCTGCAAGTATCTGGGCGCCCAGGCCGAGGCGCTCGGCGTCGAGATCTATCCGGGCTTCCCGGCTTCCGAGGTGCTGTTCGACGACAACGGCGCCGTGGCGGGCATCGCCACGGGCGATCTCGGCATCGGCAAGTCCGGCGAGCCGCGCGACGACTACACCCGCGGCATGGAATTGCGGGGCAAGTACACGGTGTTCGGCGAGGGCGCCCGGGGCAACCTCACCAAGGGGCTGATCCGGCGCTTCGAACTCAACCGGTACAGCGACCACTTCAAGTACGGGCTCGGCGTGAAGGAGCTGTGGCAGCTCGCGCCCGGCAAGTTCGAGCCCGGTCTCGTGCAGCACACGATGGGCTGGCCCCTGCCCAACAAGGCCGGCGGCGGCTCGTGGCTCTACCATTTCGACGACCATCTGCTCTCGGTCGGCTTCGTCACGCACCTGAACTACGAGAACCCGACCCTGTCGCCGTTCGAGGAGTTCCAGCGCTTCAAGACCCACCCGATGATCGCCGAGACCTTCGAGGGCGCCAAGCGCATCGGCTACGGGGCGCGGGCCATCATGGAGGGCGGCTGGCAGTCCGTGCCGAAGCTCGTCTTCCCGGGCGGGTGCCTCGTCGGCTGCTCGGCGGGCTTCGTGAACGTGCCGCGGATCAAGGGCTCGCACAACGCGATCCTGTCCGGGATGCAGGCGGCCGACGCCATCGCGGACGCCCTGAAGGCGGGCCGCGCGGGCGACGAGCTCGCCGCCTACGAGGCCGGCTGGCGCGACAGCCCGATCGGGCAGGACCTGAAGGCCGTGCGCAACGTCAAGCCGCTCTGGTCGAAATACGGCACGCTGGTCGGCGTCGGGCTCGGCGGGATCGACATGTGGGCGACCAGCATTCTGGGTGCCTCGCCGTTCGGCACGCTCAAGCACGGCAAGCCCGATCATGCCTGCCTCAAGCCCCTCGCGGAGGTGACGCCGATCGTCTACCCGAAGCCCGACGGCAAGCTGACCTTCGACCGGCTCTCCTCGGTCTACCTGTCGAACACCAACCACGAGGAGGACCAGCCGCCCCACCTGAAGGTCCGTGACCCGGAGCTGCAGAAGCGCTCCGAGCACGACGTCTACGGCGGACCCTCGGGCCGCTACTGCCCGGCGGGCGTCTACGAGTGGGTGGAGGATTCCGCCGCCAGCGACGGGGTGCGCTACCAGATCAACGCGCAGAACTGCGTCCACTGCAAGACCTGCGACATCAAGGATCCGAACCAGAACATCGACTGGGTGACGCCGGAGGGTCCGGGCGGGCCGAACTACCCGAACATGTGAGGCGCCCGGGGCGGGCGGGGATGGCGGGGCGCCATCCTTTCGCCTTGCGGGGCTGGCGGGATGGGTTCAGTGTCCCCAGCGTTTTTTCGGGGATAACCCGCCATTCTCGCGCCCGGCCCCCGATGGCCCGGCGCCCAGGAGCCGCGATCGGTTCATGAAGACAACACGCGCACGCCGGAGCGTCTCGGCGCTCGCCCTGCTGCTCGCTGCCGGGCTTCCGCAGACCGTTCTGGCCGCGCAGCCGAAGGAATCGACTCCGGTGCTCGACTACGAGCCCGCGGATTCGCTGGAGGGCAACTTCCTCTCCGCCTACATCGCGGGCGCGTCCCGGGACACCGCCGCGGCGGCGACCTACTACCGCGAGGCCGTGAAGGCCGACCCGCGCAACGCCGAGCTGGTCGAGCGCGCCTTCATCTCGCTGCTCGCCGACGGCGCCCTGCCGGACGCGTTCCGCACGGCCGAGAAGCTCATCGCCCGCGATCCGACCAACGGGCTGGCCAACCTCACCCTCGGGGTGCGCCAGATCAAGGCCGGCCAGTGGGCCGCCGCCCGCCAGAATTTCTCGCGCAGCGGCCGGGGCGCGGCGACCGACCTCACTGCCACGCTGCTCACCGCCTGGTCGTACGCAGGCGCGGGCGACGGCAAGAAGGCCCTCGAGACGGTCAACAAGCTCCGGGGCGAGCGCTACTACAACACCTTCCGCGACTACCATGCCGGCCTGATCGCCTCGGTGACCGGCGACAACGCCGAGGCCGAGCGGCGCCTCAAGGCCGCCTACGAGGCCGACCGCAACACCCTGCGCATCGTCGACGCCTACGCCCGGATGGAGGCGAGCCTCGGCCGCACCGACCTGGCGATCCAGGCCTATTCCGACTTCGACCAGCTCTCGCCGCGCCATCCGCTGGTGCGCGACGCCCTCGACAAGCTCAAGGACGGCAAGCCGCTCACCCGCCTGATCGGCACCGCCCAGGAGGGCGCCGCCGAGGTGCTGTACGGGTTGGGTTCGGCGGGCTCGACGCAGGGCGACGAGCTGCCCGCGGTGATCTACCTGCGACTGGCGCTCTACCTCGCCCCCGACCACGCGCTGGCCCGGCTGACGCTCGCCGACACGCTGGACCGGATGAAGCAGCCCGAGCGCGCCAACGAGGCCTACGCGCAGATCCCCGCCACCTCGCCGCTCAAGCTCAACGCCGACATCCAGGTCGGCCTGAACTTGGAGCAGATGGGCAAGAGCGACGAGGCGCTGGCGCATCTCGACGCCGCCATGAAGGCGCACCCGGACGACATCGACGTGATCACCGCGCTCGGCAACGTCCAGCGCGCCCGCAAGAAGTACGAGGAGGCCGCGGCCACCTACACCCGCGCCATCGACCTGATCGGCGACCGGCCGCAGTCCAATTACTGGACGACCTACTACTTCCGCGGCACCGCCTACGAGCGCGCCAAGCAATGGCCGAAGGCCGAGGCCGACCTCAAGAAGGCCCTGTCCCTGGTGCCGGCCAACCAGCCGGCCGCCAAGGCCCAAGTGATGAACTATCTCGGCTATTCCTGGGTCGACCAGAACACCAACATCGACGAGGCGTTCAAGCTGCTGCAGCAGGCCGCCGACGCGAGCCCCCGGGACGGCATGATCGTCGACAGCCTCGGCTGGGCCTATTTCCGCCTCGGCCGCTGGGACGACGCGGTGCGCGAGCTGGAGAAGGCCGTCGAGCTGAAGCCGGGCGATCCGACCATCAACGACCACCTGGGCGACGCCTACTGGCGCTCGGGCCGGCGGCTCGAGGGCAAGTTCCAGTGGCAGCACGCCAAGGACCTGAACCCCGAGCCGGACGACCTCGCGCAGATCAACGCGAAGCTGAAGGATGGGCTGCCGGAGACCGAGAAGCCCACCGCCACGGCCGAGACCGTGCCGGCCCCGGTCGCCGCTCCCCACAATGCCGACAACCCGGAGCTGCCCAAGGGCGCGCCGCAGCCCCACGAGGCGCCGGGCGCCGCAGACAAGGCCAAGAAGTCGGGGGGCTGAGCGCGCCCGATCCCATCCACAATCCTCATCCTGAGGTGCGGCGCAGCCGCCTCGAAGGAGGCCTCCAGGGATCGCTATGGCCTCTGGCGGCTTCCTTCGAGGTCTGCGCTGCGCTCCGGCACCTCAGGATGAGGGGGTGGGATGGAAGCCATCCCCGGGCACTCTTCAACCGGCCTACCGAAAACTTGTTTTTGTCCGCCACCTCATAAAAATCGACGCGCTTTTCCCAACCGTTTGACGCACAGTGCGCAGCCGTTCGCGGGCGGTCGCCCGCACGGCAGGACATCCGCACGGCAAGAGCCGGCGGCGGGCAGGGTGCCCGCGAGTCAGGGAGGAACGCCCATGCCGTCAGATATCGAGATCGCCCGCGCCGCGACCCTGAAGCCGATCGCGCAGGTCGCCGAGACGCTCGGCATCCCGGATGACGCGCTCCACCATTACGGCAAGCACATCGCCAAGATCGACCACGGCTACATCGCCGGGCTGGAGAGCCGGACGCCCGGCAAGCTCGTGCTGGTCACCGCGATCTCCCCGACGCCGGCCGGCGAGGGCAAGACCACCACCACGGTGGGCCTGGGCGATGCGCTCAACCGCATCGGCGAAAAGACCATGATCTGCCTGCGCGAGCCGTCCCTCGGGCCGTGCTTCGGCATGAAGGGCGGGGCGGCCGGCGGCGGCAAGGCGCAGGTCGTGCCGATGGAGCAGATCAACCTGCACTTCACCGGCGACTTCCACGCCATCACGGCGGCCCACAGCCTCGCGGCCGCGCTGATCGACAACCACGTCTACTGGGCGAACGAGCTCAACATCGACGTCCGCCGCATCCACTGGCGCCGCGTCGTCGACATGAACGACCGGGCGCTGCGCCAGATCAACCAGTCGCTGGGCGGCGTCGCCAACGGCTTCCCCCGCGAGGACGGGTTCGACATCACGGTCGCCTCCGAGGTGATGGCGGTGTTCTGCCTCGCCAAGGACCTCGCCGACCTGGAGGAGCGCCTCGGCCGGATCGTCATCGCCGAGACCCGCGACCGCAAGCTCGTCACCCTCAAGGACGTGAAGGCCACCGGCGCCATGACGGTGCTGCTCAAGGACGCCCTGCAGCCGAACCTCGTGCAGACGCTCGAGGGCAACCCGGCGCTGATCCACGGCGGCCCCTTCGCCAACATCGCCCATGGCTGCAATTCGGTGATCGCCACAAGGGCCGGCCTGCGGCTCGCCGACTACACGGTGACGGAGGCCGGCTTCGGCGCCGATCTCGGCGCCGAGAAGTTCCTCGACATCAAGTGCCGTCAGGCGGGCCTGACCCCCTCGGCCGTGGTCGTGGTGGCGACGATCCGCGCCCTCAAGATGCACGGCGGCGTCGACAAGAAGAACCTCGGGGGCGAGAACATCGACGCCCTGGAGAAGGGCTTTGCCAACCTTGCCCGGCACGTCACCAACCTGCGCGGCTTCGGCCTGCCGGTGGTGGTCGGCGTCAACCACTTCTACGCCGACACGGACGCCGAGCATGCCAAGCTCAAGGAACTGTGCCGCGAGCGGCTCGACGTGGAGGCGATCACCTGCCGACACTGGGCCGAGGGCGGGGCCGGCGCCGAGGAACTGGCCCGCGCGGTGGTGAAGCTCAGCCAGGCGGAGCCGGCCCCGATCCGCCACGCCTACGAGACCGAGAGCCGCCTCACCGACAAGATCCGGGCGATCGCCACCAAGCTGTACGGCGCCGCCGACATCCAGATCGAGACCAAGGCCGCCGGAAAGCTCGCCACCTTCGAGAAGGACGGCTACGGCCACCTGCCGATCTGCATGGCCAAGACCCAGTACTCGTTCTCCACCGACCCGACCCTGATGGGCGCCCCTGAGGGCCACATCGTCGGCGTGCGCGACGTCCGGCTCTCGGCCGGTGCCGGCTTCGTGGTGGCGATCTGCGGGGAGATCATGACCATGCCGGGCCTGCCCCGGGTGCCCGCCGCCGACACGATCCGGCTCGACGCCGACGGGCAGATCGACGGGCTGTTCTGAGGATCGCGCGGGGCTCCCTCCATGGGCGGGCTCCGCCGTTCGTCCTTGCGAGCGGAGCGAAGCAACCCAGCGGCGCCACGCTCTCCGAGGTCGTGCCACCCTGGGTCGCTTCGCTGACGCTCGCGATGACGGGGCAGGGCGGGTCAGGGCTCGCCCGGGCGGTGACTGCCCGCCCTCTACATCGCCCCGAACAACTCCACCGCCAGCCGGGAATGCGCCTCGCGCAGCATCCCGGTATCGACACCCAGCGGCTGCCCGTCGATCACCCGCCATCGACCCGCCACCATCACCCGGTCGGCCCGGGTGGCACCGCAGAGGACCAGCGCCGCGAGGGGATCGTGGGCGCCGGAGAAGCGCAGCTCGTCCAGGGTGAACAGGGCGAGGTCCGCCTCGCGGCCCGGCGCGATCCGCCCGATATCGGACCGGCCGAGGCAGGCGGCCGACCCCTCGGTGGCCCAGCGGAGCGCGTCGCGATGGGTCACGGCCTCCGCCCCGTAGGTGAGCCGGTTGATCATCAGGGCGTGGCGCACGCCCTCCATCAGGTTCGAGCTGTCGTTCGAGGCCGAGCCGTCGACCCCGAGGCCTACGGGCGAGCCCGCCGCCTCCAGTTCGCAGGTCCGGCAGCGGCCCGACGCCAGGGTCATGTTCGAGGTCGGGCAGTGACAGACGCCGACCCCCGCCCTGCCGAGCCGGGCCACCTCGGCATCGTTGAAGTGGATGCCGTGGGCGAGCCAGACCCGGTCGTTCAGCCAGCCGACCTCTTCGAGGTAGTCGACGGGCCGGCAACCGAACATCGCCTGGCAGTAGGCGTCCTCGTCGCGCGTCTCGCCGAGATGGGTGTGCAGCCGGCTTCCGTGCCGGGCGGCCAGCGCGGCGCTCTCCCGCATTAGGCGCTTGGTCACCGCGAAGGGCGAGCAGGGGGCGAGGCCGATCTGCACCATCGTCCCGGGGGCCGGGTCGTGGAAGAGGTTCAGCACCCGCTCGCAATCGGCCAGGATCGTGTCGTCGTCCTGCGTCAGGCTTTCGGGGGGCAGGCCGCCCTCCCGGTCGGACAGGCTCATCGAGCCGCGGGTGACCGCCGCCCGGATGCCGAGGCTCCGGGCTTCGTCGACCTGGACGTCCACCGAATCCTCCAGCCCCCTTGGGAACAGGTAGTGGTGGTCGCCCGCCGTGGTGCAGCCCGAGAGCAGCAACTCGGTGAAGGCCACCCGGGTGGCAAGGCGGAACGCCTCCGGGGTGATCCGCCCCCAGACCGTGTAGAGCGCCTTCAGCCAGGGAAAGAGCGGCTTGTTGATCGCCAGCGGATGGGCACGGGTCAGCGTCTGGAAGGCGTGGTGGTGGGTATTGATCAGTCCGGGAATGACCACGTGGCGCGTGGCGTCGAAGGTCTCGTCCACCGGAGCGGTCGGCCTTGCGCCCGCCGGCACGTGCTCGACGATCCGGGTGCCCGCGACGACGATCCCGCCGCCGGCCCCCTCGGCCAGGATGGCGCGGGGATCGCGGATCCAGAGGCGGCGCAGGTCCGGTTCGGCGGCCTCGGCCATGGTCACGTCTCCTCCCGTCGCCCGACCGGCCCTGCGTAGCGGAGGGGCAGGATCGGCGGCAACCCGGGACGAAACCGCCGCGGCGCCGCGCCGGACCCGCCGGCCAGGGTTGACGGGCCGGAGCCTGCTTGAGAAACGTCACGGGGACTGACCTATCACCCGTTGGGAGCGGCCGCGCCGTGACACGGACAGCCCCGCGCGAGGCGAACCTCGCGGCCAACCCCGTTCCGGGCGCCGCGCCGGCCGCCCTCGGCAGCGACGACCTGATCGAATTGCTGTTCTTCGCCTACCGCGACTTCGTGGGCGATCCCGACCGGATCCTAGCCGCCTACGGCTTCGGCCGGGCTCACCATCGGGTGTTGCACTTCGTCGACCGCTACCCGGGCCTGACCATCGCCGAACTCCTCGACATCCTGCGCATCACCAAGCAGAGCCTGAACCGGGTGCTCAAGGACCTGATCGGGCAGGGCTACGTGGCGCAGAGGCCCGGATCCAGCGACCGGCGCCAGCGCCTCCTGTACTGCACCCCGTCGGGCGCCGAACTCGCGGCCGACCTCACCCGCGTCCAGGCCCGCCGCCTCGCCCGGGCGCTCGCGGCGCCGGACGCCCGGGGGTCCCCGGAGGACTTCCTGATGGCGATGATCGAGCCGGAGGACCGCCCGGCAGTCCAGCGCCTGATGGCCCGGCGCGGCGGGGAGCCCGAGGGGCGCATGCGGGATGGGGAGGGCGCGTGAGCACCGCCACCCGGGCCGACCTGCCCGACGAGGCACCGCATGTCCTGGTGGTCGACGACGACCGCCGCCTGCGCGAACTGCTCGCCCGCTACCTCACCGACCAGGGGTTCCGGGTCACCGCCGCGGCCAGCGCCGCGGAGGCCCGGGCGCGCGCCCAGAGCGTGGTGTTCGACGCGATGGTGCTCGACGTGATGATGCCCGGCGAGAACGGCTTCGACTACGCCCGCAGCGTGCGCGAGACCTCGCGGGTGCCGATCCTGATGCTCACCGCCCGCTCCAATCCCAACGACCGGGTGATGGGCCTGGAGATCGGCGCGGACGATTACCTGCCGAAGCCCTTCGAGCCGCGGGAGCTGACGCTGCGGCTCAACAACATCATCAAGCGCAGCGTGCGGCCCCGCGCGGCGGCCGCCGAGGCGGTGACCTTCGGGCCGTTCGCGTTCCGCGTCGACCGGGGCGAGCTGCGCCGGGACGACGAGCTGATCCGCATCACCGAGCGCGAGCGCGAGATCCTGACGATCCTGGCGATGGCGGGCGGCGCCAATGTCGAGCGCGAGCAGCTCGCCGGACCCGGTGGCGCGGCGGCGGAGCGCACCGTCGACGTGCAGATCAACCGCCTGCGCCGCAAGACCGAGGTCGACCCCGCCAACCCGGTCTTCCTGCAGACCGTCCGGGGCGTCGGCTACAGGCTCGCGGTGGATTGAGCCGGAACCGGACGGCTCAGACCACCCGCGGCTCGTCGGGCTTCAGCTTGAGGGCCTTGGCGATCCGGGTGGACAGGCGGCCCACGACGGCGAGGCTGTCCGTCGGGCCGGCGAGCGGCCGGACCGCCGCCAGCGCCTCCTCGGCGCCGGGTTTCATCACCGCATAGACCACGGCGCCCGATGCCGGGTCTGCGCGCTCCGTCGTGACGGAGACGAGGAAGGTCGTGTAGCGTCGCCGCGGGCGTCCAGGCATGTTCCAGCATGTGCCATGTCGGCTAAGCATCACCAATGCCTGAGTCCCGGAGCCGGTCCGGGAAACCGCACGATCCCCGCACGATAACCCGGACGGGACGTTTCAGATCAGCGCAAGGTCGATGCCGGGAAGCGGAAGCCCGTCGAGCCGCAGGCTCCAGACCTGTCCGGACGCCACCGGAAGCGCGTCCGTCAGGGTCCCGGTCGTGACGACCGCGCCCGCCGCCAGCCGCGGTCCGGCTGGATCGTTAGCCAGCGCATCGACGAGGTGGGAGAGGGCGGCCAGCGGCCCCGCGCCGAGGACGTTCCGGCCGCCGCCCCGGTCGGCGACGGCGCCGTCCCGCAGCAGCGCGACCGAAAATTCCGCGAGGCGGCCGATCCAGGGCTGCCGGTCCGCCGGGGGGATCCGCACCCGCTCGCCGACCACCAGCAGCCCGTGCAGCCCGAACGCCGCGACCGTGTCGGGGGCGGCGAAGCGCCAGCCGGGGAACAAGGACTGCACGATCTCGAAGCCGCACGCCGCCCAGTCGACGCAGTCGATCAGCGCCATCGCGTCCATGCCGGGCTCCGGCGCGCGCGCCAGCCCGAAGACGATCTCCGGCTCGATCCGGGGCTCCACGAAAGCCGCGAGGGCGACCGGTCCCGGCAGCGTGGCCCGGTCGCGCAGGGTCGTGTCGTAGACATGGCCCCAGATCGGCGCCCGGACGCCGTACCGGTCCCACAACGTCGTGTTGGTGAAGCCGATCTTGTAGCCGACCGTCCGCTCGCCGCGCCCCGCGCGCAGGCGCCGCACCGCTTCGGCCACCCGGTAGGCCGCCGCCAGGTCGAGCCCGGGATCCCAGGCGGTCAGCGGCGCGATCTGGCGGCGATGCTCGTGCGCGGCCAGAATCGTGCGGGCGTGGGTGGCGGCGGGGATGGGCTCGCTCATCGCCGAACCGTAGCATGCCGGCACGGGCACGGGCACGGGCACGGCGATGCGGGCCGCCCCCGCGGCGCGGTGGTCAGGCCTGCCAGACCAGACGCTCGATCACCGCGTCCGGGTGCACCGCCTGCCGGCCGAGCCAGTCCGCCACGTCGCCCAGGCGGTGATGCGCGGCGGTGACGCCGAGTTCCTCGGCGTGGATGCCCCGGGCCACCAGCAGGCTCGCGATGCCGAAGCCCCGCGCGCCGGCGATGTCGGTGCGGATCGCGTCGCCGATCGCCAGGACCCGGCCGGCATCCACTGGGGCGCCGGTGAGCGCCGCCCCCTTGGCGAGGGCCGCTTCGTAGACCGGACGGTGCGGCTTGCCGGCATAGACCACGGCGCCGCCGATCTCGGCATAGGCCGCCGCGATCAGGCCCGCGCAGGGGATCAGCCGGTTGCCGCTCTCCACCACGAGGTCGGGATTGGCGCAGATCATCGTGAGCCGGCGGGCGGCGAGGCGTTCGAGTTCCGGCCGGTAATCGTCCGCGGTCTCGCTGCGGTCGTCGAACAGGCCGGTGCAGACGACGAGGTCGGCCTCCGCCTCCGGAACGAGGCTGAGATCGAGTCCCTGGAAGATGCCGAGGTCGCGCTCCGGCCCGAGATGCCGGATCCGGGCGCCGGGGCGCTGGGCGATCAGGGCGTGGGTGAGATCACCGGAGGTCAGGATCGCGTCGTAGGCCTCCCGCGGCACGCCGAACCGGTCGAGGATGCGTCCGACCCCGTCGCCCGGCCGCGGGGCGTTGGAGACGAGGACGACCCGCCGCGGCCGCGCCCCCGGAAGGCCGCGGAAGCGGATCAGGGCCTCGCCGGCGGCCCCGTGGGCCGACTGGCCGTCGTGCAGCACGCCCCAGACGTCGCAGAGGATCAGGTCGTACCGGTCGGCGATCTCGGCGAGGCCGTCGAGGGTCGGGATGGCGGTCATGGTCGGTCCGTCACAATCCTGGTTTCAAAAGGTCCGGGACCTTTTGCGGGTGCAGGGCAGAGCCCTGCAAGCGGGCGAGGCCCGGTCCGGCCGGGCGGCCCGCCGCAGAGCAAGTCCTCTGGAATGCCCTCAAGGCCGCCGCGAGCCCAGCCGGTGCTCGGCGAAGAAATCGAGCATCGCCCGGGAGGCGTCGGGTCCCTCGCGATCCGTGTAGCTGCCCTCGGGGTGGCCACCGGACCAGGCGTGGCCAGCGCCGCGCACCCGCCAATCCTCGACGACGACCCGGCCGGCTTCGTCCCGGTAGCGGGTGCGGGTGAAGGGATGGCCACGGCCCTCGAAGGTTTCGGACCGGGCCATCAGACCGGCGATGTTGGCCTGGGCGAGCACTTGGTCGGCGTTGCGCACGCTCACCGTGCCGTCGTCCTCGCCGTGGACGATGATCGTCGGCACGCGCACCGCCATCGCGGGAGCGCCGAAGGGCGTCGCGGTGCCGAGGCCCGGCGCTCCGACCTGCATGGCCATCAGCGCCGAGCCGAGATCCCTGGCGCAGCCCGCGGCGAGGCCCGAATGCACGCCCACGGCGGCGAAGAGGTCCGGATAGGCGCGGGCGATGTTCAGGGCGGCGGCGCCCCCCGCCGACAGGCCGGCGATGTAGACCCGGGCCGGGTCGACGGGGTGGGCGGCCATCACGGCGCGGGTGAGTCCCGCGATGATCGCCGGCTCGCCCGACCCGCGGATCTGGTCCCGGGGCTCGTACCAGTTCCAGCAGCGCTGGGCATGGGCTTGGCGGCTCTGGGCCGGGTAGGCCACGAACACGCCGGCGCGCTCGGCCAGGGTGTTCATGCCGGTGCCGGCGGCGAAATCGTCCGGGTTCTGCGTACAGCCGTGCAGCATCACGATCAGCGGCGCCGCGGCGTCCGGATGGCTCGGGATGTACAGCTTGTACTCGCGGGTGCCGGCGGGCTCGGCATGGGTCAGGGATACGAAACGGCCCCCGCCCGTCCCCGTCCCGGCGGCGGGCGGCGACGGCGACTGCCGCAGCGGGTTGCCCAGGCCCTTCAGCACCGGCGCGAGGCCGCGCACGACCTGATCCACCACCGCGCGCATCCGCAACCCGGACTCCGGGACCGGGTTCCGATGCGCCTCGGGGCGCCCGTCGCGGGGGTCGGTGTCCTGCGGGACGACGGGGGTCGCCTTCTGGCCACCGAGGCTGCGCTGGATCAGGGCGGTCGCCTCGTCGAGCCGGCCGAGGCCGGTGAGCCGCGTGGCTTCGATCAGGTCGGCGAATGGCGTCGAAACGGGCTTGTCGCCGCGCTCTCCGTCGCGGCTGCCGAAATCCTCGGTCATGCGTGCGCGCCTCACTGCCTCAGCATCTCCGTCACGGCCGGGACCCACGCGCCTGTGCCACCGCAGAGGCGATCCCTCACCATCCCGCGAGATGGTGCGCCGACGGCGTATGGTGCATTGCAATAAACGCCCCTGTGCGATGCGGCAACAACCGCTGCCGGGGCAGGGCGGGGATCAGGCGGGCTCGTCCGCCCCGATGTACTCGGCCCAGATCGCGGCGGGACCGAGGCTCGCCCGGAAGCCGTCGTGGCGGGCACGCTCGGCCTCGGTGAGGCGGCTCCGGTAGGGGCGGGGTGCCGCCGGGGTCGCGGCCTGGGCGAGCGCTCCGGGCGGCGGGGCGGCGCTCGCCGCGTCCAGGAGGCCGAGGCTGGTCTGCTTGCCGCCGAGCAGCTCGACATAGACCTCGGCCAGGATCTGCGCGTCGAGGAGCGCCCCGTGCTTGGTGCGCCGGGTGTTGTCGATGCCGTAGCGGTTGCAGAGGGCGTCGAGGTTGTTGGCCGCGCCCGGGTGCTTGCGCCGGGCCATCGGCAGGGTGTCGACCACGTCCTCCAGCCGGATCGGCGGCGGGGCGCCGGCCCCGAGCCGGGCGTATTCCATGTTGAGGAAGCCGACGTCGAAGGGCGCGTTGTGGATGACGAGGCGCCCGTCGGCCAGGAAGGCCAGCAGTTCGCCGACGATCTCGGCGAAGGGCGGCTTGTCGGACAGGAACGCGTCCGACAGGCCGTGGACGTTGAACGCGCCTTCGGACACGGCCCGCTGCGGGTTGCAGTAACGGTGGAAGGTCCGGCCGGTGGGGATGTGGTTCAGGAGTTCCACCGCGCCGATCTCGATCAGCCGGTCGCCTCCCTTCGCTTCCGTGCCGGTGGTCTCGGTATCGAGGACGATCTCGCGCAGCATGGGTCTCGCGGCTCGCTGGTGGGGGCTGACCCTAACCCGATAGGCCGGCGCGGTTAACCGGCCCTGCGCGGCCGTTCACCGGGACGTGTTGCGGTAGACGCAATCGCGACCCCGATCCTCGTAGCCGGCGGGGCAGGCCGCGACGCAGGCGCCGGCCCGGGTCCGAGCAGGGCGAGGGCGAGGCACGCGAGCCGGACGGCAGGCCGTCCGGGCGTCAATCCGGTTCGCCGCCAGGCCGTCTCCGGCCGCCGGTTCGGTCTCGTCCTCCGCATGGCGCACGGCCTCCCATCGGCGAGATGCCCGCCACCGGTGATACACGGTGTTGCCCGGATGCCCCATGGATCGGCCCCCGGCATGGCGTCTCCCTCCTGCACAGGGTCTCGGGCCGGCGCGCGTGTCGACGCTCAGCCGTCCGGGCAGGACGGCGCACGGCCCTGCGTGAGCCGGGCGACGATCCGGGCCACCTCGGCCTCGGCGGCCGGAAACCCCCGGCTCGTGTCGATGACGAAATCCGCCCGCACCCGCTTCTCGGCATCGGGCAGCTGCTTGGCCAGGATCGCCGCGAAGGTGGCCTCATTCATGCCGGGGCGGGCGAGCACCCGGGCGCGCTGGATCTCGGGCGGGGCGCTGACCACCGCGACCGCGTCGCAGCGGCCCTCGCCACCGGTCTCGTAGAGGAGGGGAACGTCGAGAACGACCAGGGCGGCGTCCGCGTGCCGGGCCAGGAAATCCGTGCTGGCCGCGCGCACCAGCGGGTGGACGATCCCCTCGAGGGCGGCCATCCGCACGGGCGCGTCGAGCACCGCATCGCGCAGGCGTGCCCGGTCGACGCCGCCCTGCGGATCGAGCACGCCGGGGAAGGCCTTTCCGATCGCCGCCGCGGCCGCGCCGCCGGGTCCGTAGAGGGCGTGGACGGCCGCGTCTGCGTCGTGGACCGGGACGCCCAGCCGCGCGAACATCGCCGCGGTGGCCGACTTGCCCATGCCGATCGAGCCGGTGAGCCCGAGGACGACGGGTCCGGACCCGGCCTTCGGCCTCATGGGGCGAGATCCGCCACGATCCGGTCGCGCAGGGCCGGGGTCACGGTCGGGCGCAGGCCGAACCAGGCCTCGAAGCCCGGCACCGCCTGGTGCAGCAGCATGCCGAGCCCGTCCACCGCCGCGAGACCCCGGCGGCGGGCGGCGGCCAGCAGCGCCGTCTCCAGGGGCGCGTAGACGATGTCGGCCACCGCGGCCTCCGCCGGCAGGGGCGCGAGGTCGAGGTCGAGGGGCGGCTGGCCCTTCATGCCGAGGGACGTGGTGTTGACGAGGAGCCCGGCCTCCCGCAGCGCCGCAGGCAGCGCGTCCCAGGCCAGCGCCGTGCCGATGCCCGGCGCCAGGGCGGCCACCGCCTCGGCCCGGGACAGGGTCCGGTTGGCCACCAGGATGCGCGCCATGCCGCGCTCGGCGAGCCCGACCACGACGGCACGCGC
>NZ_JBFUGA010000127.1:0-15345 GCF_056403155.1 Methylobacterium sp. P3_A11 | reverse complement strand
GCTCGCGAGAAGAAGCTTCTTGATCATCTGGTCCTCTGTCTCCCGTTGTGCGGGATGTATGCGAGGCGGACAGAACGGCAGGATGCGGTCCCGCGATAGTGCAGCGCTGCAACAGCCCGGAATCGGGCTTTCGGGCCGGAACGGTCGGGTGCGTTGGAGCACATCACGGCATTGATCGGTCGATGCGCAGACGAAAATTTCTATCCGAGTGTTTCCGGAAACAAAATGCCCCGTCGCGCGAGTGCGGACGGGGCGTCAGTTCGTTCGTGAACGTTCCCAGGACCAACCAGGAAGCTTCGATTGTCACTAGATCCTACCGGCGGCCGGCCCGCAAGCCCGCCGGCGGCCCTGAAAGCGGTTAACATTAATTTACGGCCGCCCCCCGGGGGTGGGTCGCTTCGGCTGTTTTCTGCCGCATGCAGGGTTTCCGGTGCTTCGGGACGGCAGCGGACCAGTCGTCCGCGGGGCGACCGCAGTCGCCGCCCAGACCTGGTGACTGCCGGCGGCAGGTCTGGACGGTCGGACCAGTGTCCGATCCGATCCTCGTCTTAAACTCGCGACCGTGACTCTTGCCGTGGTCTCGCGGCGGGATCGATCGCGGGGAAAGGGCAGATCTCGCACCCGTCTCCGTCCCCGTCGCGGGCGAGCCGGGGCGACCTGATTCCTCAGGCCTGTGGAGAAGATGCCGCCCTGCGTCCGCGCCGGCATGGCGACCGCGCCTGTCCCGGCCCGCCTCCGGCCCTATGTGCCGGCCACGTCATCGTGGGGATTTCAGGAGACGCACATGGACCCCGTTGCCCTGCCGGAGAGGCCGGCCCCCGGGACGCAGGCGCACGGGGCCGACGCGTCCGCCCCCGACCGTGCGGTCCCGCGCCCCGCGGCGCGCCCGTACCGGCGGGCCGGGGATCTCCCGTGCTGACCGGACCGGGCTCGAGGCCTTCGCGCGCCCCCGCCTCCGTCCGGGACGGGGTCGGCCGCCGTCCGGACGCGACGGGGCCCCGGGCGTAGGTGCCGATGTTCGGATTCTCCATCAGCTCGACCGAGCCCGACAGCATCGCGCACATCATTCAGGTGGCGCTCGCGCCGGCGTTCCTGCTCTCGGCACTGGCAACGCTGCTGAACGTGTTCTCCACCCGCCTCGGCCGGATCTCCGACAAGGTCGACAGCCTCACGGCGGAGTCCGCCAGGGGGACGGCGGGCGAGGCGGCCCGCTTCGCCCGCCGCCTGACCTTCCTGCGGCGCCGCTCTTTCGTGCTGGACGTGGCCGTGGTCCTGGCCTCGCTGGGCGGCGGCCTGATCGGCCTGGCGGTGCTGACCCTGTTCGTCGGGGCACTGCGCGACGCGGCGACCGCCTCGATCCTGTTCGCCTGCTTCGGGGCGGCGCTGGTCTGCACCGTGGCGGCCATCGGGGCCTTCATGGCCGAGATCCTCATGGCCGGCCACGGCCTGCGCGACGAGGTCGACCGGCAGCAGGACAAGGAGCCCGCGCGGCGGTGAGGGCACGCCGCCGGCGGGGGCGATTCCGAGTGCGGTGGGCGGGAACCGGGCCTTAACCTTGTCGGTGCCTGATGCGGCCGCCGCACGCCGCGCCCAAGGGTCCCGTCATGAGCATCGCGATCCTGGTTGCCTGCGTTGCCGGCGCGCTCTGCCTCGGAATCCTGTCCGCGCTCCTGCCGCTCGGCCGGCGGGACGCCGACGAGCCGGATTCGGCGCTCCCGTTCGAGGATGACTTCTTCGACGTGGGCGGACCGGTGATCGATCTGGAGCCGCAGCACCTTACATGACCGCTCCCGTTCGGGGGGCTCTAAGGCGGATCGGCCGGCGCGCTGGGGGGCGGTGTGTTCTGCCGCGCGGACCAGACGACCCGGCCGGCCGGATCCCGCAGGGCCGCCGAGCCCGACCGGTTGGCGCGCAGCTGGGCGAATCGCGCCTTCGCGGCGGCGACCGCCGCCGCCTCGGTGAGGCCGGGAAGCGTCTCGTCGTGGATGATGATGCCGCCGGCGCTTTCCCGGTGGACGATGCATTGCAGCCGGTAGCACACCGGGGTCTCAGGCGGGGCCATGCTGATCTCCCGGCCTGTCGGGGTTCGGCGCGGCGCCGGGGCCTCGGAGCGGAACCCTGGGCGCTGGCTGTGTGCCGATCCGGATGGCGGGGATGCCGCGGTCCATTCACCCCTCCTCGGTTCGACGCTTCGACCGTGCTCCATACCAGATTCATCGGGTCCGCGGACGGTCTCGGTGCGGGTCGGCGATCGCGGCGGCCGGAGCCCGCGCCCGGGACGGCCACGCCGAGCCCCGGATCGGCGGCAGGCCGCGCGGAGGGGCCAGGCGGTGCGGGAGCTGTCGCGCCCTCGGGCTCAGAGGCGGCCACGTCGTCCCTGCGCCTGAGCCCGAGGCCTTTGTGGAGGCCTCACTTCTCCAGACAGCGCGGACGGTTGCGTTCGGATCGATGCCCTAGCGGCGCTGGCGCGTGTAGCGCTCGATTACGCGCTGCCGATGCGTCGGCACGTCCGGCAGGCGGGAGGGGGGTGCCCCGCCGCTTCTCCCGGCCGCCGGCCGGGGCGCGGGCAGCAATTCCAGCGGGTACCGGGGTGTCTCGACCACCACCGCCTCCAGCACGATCGGCCGACGACGGGGCGGAGCGGGCACGGTGGGGCGCATCGGCCGCGCCGCGAAGGTGCCGAGCGCCCAGAGGCCGAGGCAGAGCAGGCCGATCAGGATCCCGTCCCAGGACGGTTCGGTCCGGCACATCAGGATCCCGGTGCCGGTGAGGGAGGCTGCGGCCGCGAACAGGCGGGGTGTCGGATCGCCGGAACTCATGCCGCACTCTCGGTGCGCGGCCCTGAGGGCGCGTGAAGGGCATCACTCCAATTGTCGGCAATCGCCCGTGTCGGCAAACGCCCGGTTCCACCCGGTGCGTGCCGGACCGCGGCGGCCGGTCCGGGCGAAAGGGGCTCAGCCCCCAAGGCTCAACCCCCAAGGCGCGAGGGAGGCTGCCACGTGACGCCGGGATGCTCGCGGATGTCGCCGGCCCGGGATCCGGTATCGGCGCTGCTCGTCCACTCGCCGGGTTCGGCGACGTGGGCGATCTCGGCCTCTGGATAGGCCGCCGTCAGGAACAGGCGCGCCTCGCCTTCGGCTTCGGCCCGAACCGTCACGAGGGGACGCTCGCCTGCGGCGTCCCGCACCTGCGCGATGAACAGCTTGGTCATGGTCCTCCTCCGAGGCGTCGGCGGGCGCGGCGGGACTCAGGCCTCCACGCCCTCGATGTGGAGGCCGCCGGCCCGCAGGTGGGGCGGGATCCGGCTCCGATCGCGGAAACCGGCTGCGCGCGCCATCGCGTCCAGGGCCGCGTGGGAATCCCGCGCCGAACCGATCCAGAGGATCGTCCCCGTCGCGACCTGCGTGATCCGGAACACCTTCACGCCACGCTCCCGGGCTCGATGTCCGGACAAGCTGAGGGGCCGTCCGGGAGTTCCCCGCAGAACGGGAGCCGGCTCACCTCCCTTACGCCGGCCGGCCGAGTCTCGCCGCCGGCCGGCCGAGTCTCGCCGCCGGCCGGCTAAGTCCTGCCGTAGACCGGCCAAGCCCGCGGTGGATTGGCCGGCCGGGAACAGGCCGGGGCCGCGACGGTTCTCAGAGGAACGCCGGTATGGGCCGGCACATCGAGAACCCGATCGGGATTCAGGAGAGCCATGACCAGCCGAACCGTTCAATCCGCCCTGCTCGCCCTCGCCCTCGTCGCCGGCAGCGCCGGGCTGGCCGCCGCGCAGAGCACGCCCAACGGTAACACCTCGTCGCCCGGTGCCCCGGCCGGCGACAGCAGCACCGGCAACGGCGCCACCGGCAGCGGTGCGGCGCCGAGCGGGCGGTAACCGACGGTTAACCATAACGGCCGCAGATCCGGATCCTCACAACCGTGCTACTTCCCGTCCCGCGGCCCTTCGGTCCGCGGGACTTTCTGTATGGGGACTCCGTCCGACCCAGGGCGACGATCCGAGGCGCGAGTCCGCCGTGAGCCCCAGAGTCCGCTGATTGGAACGGCGTGCCTCTGTTCTAAGCAGCTAGAATCGCCATACTGGCGCAGGGCCGGCGCTGCGCGCGGCCCGAGACTGTTCACGGGCGATGCAACCGAAACCGATCCTGCAGCTCACGGGTGAGAGTCCGGGCCCGCGTCAGGCCGACGACTGGCGGGATGCGGTCGCGCCGTTCTGGGACTTCACGATCCGCAAAGAGGATCTGTCCGACTTCCGCGGACAGTCCCGGGTCCGGCACCTCGGTACCGCGATCGTCTGCAGAGCCCGCGCCTCGGGGCTCCGGTTCGTGCGCGAGCCCGCCCTGGTGGCCCGGATGGGCGTGGACCACATCGTCGCCCACATGCGTGTGTCCGGGCAATCCAGGATCGCGATCGGCGGTTGGGAGCAGGACTGCGCGCCGGGCGACATCTGCATCCTCGACCTCTCGCGCCCGCTCTCCGCGGCCTCGACGGATTACGAGGCCGTCACGGTGGTACTACCGCGCCCGCTGTTCGGCGGCCGGGAGAGCGCGCTCGACGCGCTGCACGGGGCGGTGATCCGGGGGGCGACCCCGTTCGGCCGGATGCTCAGCGACCATCTGCGCTCCCTCAGCGCGCACGCGACCGGGTTCTCGGATCCGGAGGCCGCTGCGGCGGCCGAGGCCACGGCGGCGCTGCTCGGCGCCGCGGCCCTGGGCCTGCCGCGGGACGAGGAGCGCGGCGGCCAGTTGCCCGAGCGGGCACCCCTCCTCCTCGCCATCCGGCGGTTCATCGAGGCCGAGCTGTCCGCCTCGGACCTGAGTGCCGAGACGATCGGGCGCCGTTTCGGCGTCTCGCGCAGTGCCCTGTACCGGCTGTTCGTCCCCCTCGGCGGCGTATCCGGCTACATCCGCCAACGCCGGCTCGCGCGCGCCTACCGCGACCTCGCCACGGGGGACGGGCGCTTCGCCCGCATCGCGGACGTGGCGTATCGCTGGCGGTTCGAAAGTCCCGCGCATTTCACCCAGGCCTTCCGCGCCGAGTTCGGCTGTGCCCCCCGGGACGTCCGCGCCCAGGCCGAGGCGGCCAAGTCTGCCGAGGTTGGGTCTGCCGAGGTCGGGTCCGCCGAGGCCGGGTCTGCGGCGGTGCCGCCGGCGCGGACCGAGACCTGGGCGGACTTCTACGACTGGGTTCTGAAGCTGGCGGCCTGAGCGGGCTCGGCCTGCGGAGCTTGTGCCCTCGGCCCCGGATGGCCCATAAGGGCCGCGATGACCTTCGGGGTTCGGCATAGGCGCCCGGCCGGGGTGCGCGGCTGGCGGGCGTTCGTGGCGGCCCTGCTGGCGCTCGTCCTAACGCTGACCGTCGCCGCGCCCGGCGTCGGCCTCGCGGCGGACCTCGCCTTCCATGGGGGCGGGCATCACAGCCGCAGCGAGGGACCGGTCCTCGACGCGGCGGCTGCGTCCACGGATGCCGATCCCGGCCTCGGCGAGCACCGCCATTGCGGCTGCCATCAGGCCGCCCGGCTGGAGGCGACCGATGTCGCGCCCCCGGCCGTCCCGGGCCGGCCCCTGCCAGGCGCCCTCGCCCAGGGCCGCCCCTCCGTCAGTCCCGACCGGCTGCCGCGGCCTCCCCGCGCGTGAGCCGACGCTGCCCGCGGGCGGCGTCCCGCCCGGATGCCGGACCGGCTCCGGGTTCGCCCTCACGCGACACCTGAACGGGACCCTCCGGGACCGCCGCGCGCGGCCGCCCGCCGTCCCGGCCGAGCAGCTTTCCCATGCGCATCCTCCTGTCCGCGGCCCTTCTGGCCGCCGGCATCGCCCTCGGCGCCGCCGTTCCCGCCCTGCCCGATCTCCTCCGGCAGACCCTCGCCAGCGTCGGCCTCACCCGACCTCCCGCGGCCGGGGAAGGCCGGGATCGGGTTCGGACCCGGCCTACGGCGTCGGACGATCACGCGCACGGCGAACACGCCCCCGGTGACGGCGAGGCCCACGCGGAGCCGACGATCCGGATGCGGCCCGACCGAGTGACGGGCCAGGACATCACCACCCGGCGCGTCGCAGGCGGCACGCTGGCGCGCCACCTCCTCGTGCCCGGCACCATCACCCCCGACACCGACCGGATCGCCCGCGTCCCGGCCCGGGTGGTCGGGACCGTGGCGGAGATGCGCAAGCGCCTGGGCGACACCGTGCAGAAGGACGAAGTCGTCGCCATCCTCGACAGCCGCGAGGTCGCCGACGCCAAGAGCGAGTACCTCACCGCCCAGGTCCAGGCCGAGCTGCAGACGATCAACTTCGAGCGCCAGCAGAAGCTGCTCGCCTCGCGCAGCGCCTCGGAGGCCGCCTTCGAGACCGCGCGCGCCGCCTACCTGGAAAACCGGCTCCGTGTCGACCTCGCCCGCCAGAAGCTCTCGGCGCTCGGTCTCGACGCCGCCGAGGTGGCCGCCGCCCAGAAGCGCGACGAGGCGACCCCCAACCAGTCGACCCTGCGCCGCTACCCCCTGCGCACGCCCCTCGCCGGCCGGATCGTCGAGCGCAAGGTCGATGTCGGCACGGCGGTCGGCAAGGAGGGCGATCCGGCGGACCTCTACACGGTGGCGGACCTCTCGACGGTCTGGATCGAGCTGTCGGTGCCGACCCTCGACCTCGCCCAGGTGCGGGAGGGCGCCCGCGTGACGGTCACGCCCGCCCGGTCGGGCGATGCCGAGAACCGCGCGGAGGGGCGGGTGATCTTCGTGAGCCCCTTCCTCAACGCCGACACGCGCTCGGCCCGGGTGATCGTCGCCCTGCCGAACCCCGACCTCGCGTGGCGGCCCGGCACCTTCGTCACCGCCGAAGTCGAGATCGCGCAGGACGTGGTCCCGGTCCGGATCCCCAAGGCGGCCGTCCAGACGATCGAGGGCCGGAGCGTCGTCTTCGTGCGCAATCCGGACGGGTTCGAGACGCGGCCGGTCACCCTCGGCCGGTCCGACGACGAATCCCACGAGGTCACCGCCGGGCTCGAGGCCGGCGCCGAGATCGCGGTCGGCAACACCTTCCTGCTGAAGGCCGAGCTCGGCAAGGCCGACGCCGACCACGACCACTGAGGATCGCGCCATGATCAGCCGCATCCTCGCCGTCTCGGTCCGCCAGCGCTGGCTGGTGCTGCTCCTCGTGCTGCTGGCGTCGGGCTTCGGCGCCGCCGCGCTCACGCGGCTCCCCATCGACGCGGTGCCCGACATCACCAACAACCAAGTGCAGATCAACACCTTGGCGCCGTCCCTGTCGCCGGCCGACGTCGAGCGCCAGGTCACCTACCCGGTGGAGACGGCCCTCGCCGGCATCAAGGGCCTCGAGTACACCCGCTCGCTGTCGCGCAACGGCTTCTCGCAGGTCACCGCGGTCTTCGCCGAGACCCTCGACATCTACTTCGCCCGCCAGCAGGTCGCCGAGCGCCTCGCCCAGGCGCGGGAGGACCTGCCCTCCGGGGTCGAGCCGCGGATGGGTCCGATCTCCACGGGCCTCGGCGAGATCACCATGTGGTCGGTCCGGTACGCGCCGCCGGCGGAGCGCACGGTCGTGCCGGCGGGACAGCCGGGCTGGCAGCCGGACGGCAGCTACCGCACCCCGGAGGGCCAGACCCTCGGATCGGAGCTGGAGCAGGTCGCCTACCTGCGCACGGTCCAGGACTGGATCATCCGGCCGCAGATCAAGTCCGTTCCCGGCGTCGCCGGCGTCGACGGGATCGGCGGCTTCGAGAAGCAGTACCACGTCCAGCCCGACCCGACGAAGCTCACCGCCCTCGACCTGTCCTTCGCGGACGTCGCCCGGGCGCTCCAGGCCAACAACGCCAACCAGGGCGCCCGCTACTTGGAGGATAACGGCGAGAGCTACGTGGTGCGCGCGGCCGGCCGCCTCGAGAGCCCCGAGGCGATCGCCGACGTGGTGGTGGCCAGCCGCGGCGGCGTGCCGGTGCGGATCCGCGACGTCGCGGCGGTGCGGATCGGGCGCGACCTGCGCACCGGCTCGGCCAGCGAGGACGGGCGGGAGACCGTCATCGGCACCGCCCTGATGCGGATCGGCGAGAACAGCCGCACGGTGGCGACGGCCGTCGGCGCGCGCCTGGACCAGATCCGGCGCGCCCTGCCCCCCGGCATCGTGGTCCAGACGGTCCTCGACCGGACGCAGCTGGTCGACGCCACGATCCGGACGGTGGCCAGGAACCTCGCCGAGGGCGCGGCCCTCGTGATCGTCGTCCTGGTCCTGCTGCTCGGCAACATCCGGGCGGCCCTCATCGCCGCGCTGGTCATCCCGATCGCCATGCTGATGACCGTGACCGGGATGGTCGAGGGCAGGATCTCGGCCAACCTCATGAGCCTCGGGGCGCTCGATTTCGGGCTCATCGTCGACGGGGCGGTGATCATCACCGAGAACGCGCTCCGCCACCTCGCCGAGCGCCAGCACGCCCTCGGGCGCGCCCTCGACCTGGAGGAGCGCCTGGAGACGGTGCGGGCCTCGGCCGAGGAGATGATCAAGCCGTCCCTCTACGGGCAGACGATCATCATCCTGGTCTACGTGCCGCTCCTGACCTTCACGGGAGTCGAGGGCAAGATGTTCCAGCCGATGGCGCTGACCGTCATCCTGGCTCTCGCCGCGGCCTTCGTGCTGTCGCTGACCTTCGTCCCGGCCCTGATCGCCATCGCCCTCACCGGCCGCGTCACCGAGGCCGACAACCCGCTGATGCGCGGCCTGAAGGCGCTCTACCGGCCGGTCCTCGCCGCGGCGATCCGGGCGCCCACCCCGTTCGTCGGGGCGGCGCTCCTCCTCGTCGCGGGGGCCGGCCTGCTCGCCGCCCGGCTCGGGACCGAGTTCATCCCGCAGCTCGACGAGAAGAGCATCGCCCTGAACGCCACCCGGATCCCGTCCACCTCCCTGACGCAGTCGCAGGCGATGCAGCTCAAGGTGGAGCGGGCGATCGCCGAGTTCCCGCAGGTCGCCTACGTGTTCTCGAAGACCGGCACCGCCGAGGTCGCCACCGACCCGATGCCGCCGAACTCCTCCGACACGTTCGTGATGCTCAAGCCGCAGGCGGACTGGCCCGACCCGGGCCTGTCGAAGGCCGCGCTGCAGGAGCGGATCGAGGCGTCCTTGAGCGAGCTCGCCGGCAACGTCTACGAGTTCTCCCAGCCGATCCAGCTGCGCTTCAACGAGCTGCTCGCAGGGACCCGGGGCGACCTCGCCGTCAAGGTGTTCGGCGACGCCTTCGAGCCGATGCTGGAGACCGCCAACAGGATCGCCGCGATCCTGCGGGGCATCGAGGGCGCCGACGACGTGAAGGTCGAGCAGATCGCCGGCCTGCCGGTCTTCGAAATCAAGATCGACCGGACCGAGGCGGCGAGGCTCGGCCTCAGCACCGGGGCGATCCAGGACGTGATCGGCGCCGCCATGGGCGGCCGGGACGCCGGGACCGTGTTCGAGGGCGACCGGCGCGTGCCGATCGTCGTGCGCCTGACCGATCAGGTCCGCGAGGACCGGGAGGCCCTGGAGAACCTGCCCGTCCCGCTCCCCCTGGGGGCGAACGGCCGGGCCGCCTCCGTGCTCCTGCGGCAGGTGGCGCAGTTCTCGGTCAGCGAGGGGCCGAACCAGATCAGCCGCGAGAACGGCCGGCGGCGGGTGGTGGTCACCGCCAATGTCCGCGGGCGCGACATCGGCTCTCTGGTGGCGGAGGCGCAGGCCAAGGTCGCCGCGCAGGTGACGCTGCCGGCCGGCTCCTTCCTGACCTGGGGCGGGCAGTTCGAGAACCTCGCCTCGGCTCAGGCGCGCCTCGCCGTGGTGGTGCCGGTCTGCTTCTTCCTGATCTTCCTGCTGCTGACCTCGGCGCTGGGCGGCGCGCGGGACGCGCTCCTGGTGTTTTCCGCCGTGCCGCTGGCGCTCACCGGCGGCATCGCCGCCCTGTGGCTGCGGGAGATGCCGCTGTCGGTGCCGGCGGCGGTCGGGTTCATCGCCCTCTCGGGGGTGGCGGTCCTGAACGGCCTCGTGATGCTGACCTTCATCAAGCAGCTCGTCGCCGAGGGCCAGCCGCTGCGGGCGGCGATCCGCGCGGGCGCCCTCACCCGGCTGCGGCCCGTGGCGATGACCGCTCTGGTCGCGTCCCTGGGCTTCGTGCCGATGGCGCTCGCCACCGGCACGGGCGCGGAGGTGCAGCGGCCGCTGGCCACCGTGGTGATCGGCGGCCTGATCAGCGCGACCCTGCTGACCCTGGTGGTGCTGCCGGCGCTCTACGCGCGGTTCGGGCGGGCCGGCGGCTCCGGTTCCCCGACCCGGGCCGGATCCGGGGCGCACCGGGAGGCGCCGCGGTGCTGATTCACATCAAGTATCGATCGACGGCGGATACGGATCGAATTCCTGCATCAAGGATGAGCCGGACCCGGTCGAATGCAAGATCGGTCTAAATATAGCAAATATATTTGAATCATTTTTCTACCGAAGAGGTGACCGCAAGCTTGACATCGCATGCATTTCTTCGGATTGAAACGATATCCGATATCGAATGATTTGCAGGCATTGGAATGTGAGGTCATGGGCGTAGGTATTCGATTGCGACTCTACGCGGGGTTTGGTCTTCTTGTTCTGATTTCTGGCTGTATTGGCGGGTACTCGCTCTACCAGCAAAAAATCATCAATGAGCAATACGCGCAGCGCGGCCGCCTGGAGCTGATCGCGCGGACGATCTTCACGGCGAACAGCCTCGCCCCGCGCCTCGCCGGACAAGCCGAGCAGTACCGCCTCGCTCCGACGCCCGAGCGGATCGCCGCCCTTGAGGAGACGCGCCGCAGAATCGAGGAGACGGGTGAGACGCTGATCGGATTGGCATCCGCGGAGTCGCGCCGCACGCTGTACGCCGAGATCCGCGACGCGGCGCAGGCCTTGAAACCGGAACTGGACCGCCTCAAAGCGGCGGGCGCCACCCTCACCCGAGCCCGGGAGCGCCTGTTCACCGGGGGAGACGCCCTCACCGGCGCAACCAACACCCTGGTGGCCGAGGTGCGCGCCCGCGCCAACGAGGCGATGCTCGGCCGTGCGCAGACCGTCGAGAGCGCCGTATTGCTGGTCCGCGTCGCCAACTGGCGGTTCCTGGCGACGTTCGACCCGGACGGGCCGGCCACCTTCGCCAAGAACGTGGAGAGGGCCGAAGCCGCCCTGAAGGCTTTCGCGGATGCCGATGGCAGCGCCACGTTCGCCTCCCGGGCCCGTGCCGTCACGGAGAGTCTGGTCGCCTATGGCAATGACTTCCGGGGGACCGTGAATGCCCTGGACGGTCTGAAGACGGCGTTCGAGACCGGCATCAAGCGCCATGCGACCGCGATCGATGGGCGCAGCGACGCCGCGCGCGACCTGATCAACCGCGCGGTCCAGGACAATGCCCGGGCCATGGAGGCCGCCGTGGCGAGCGCCCGCACCGTTCAGATCGTCCTCCTGGCGCTGGCGCTGGTGCTGGGCGGGGGGCTGGCCTTCCCGATCGCCCGCAGCATCATCGGACCGATCGCCCGCATGACCGAGGTGATGCGGTGCCTGGCCGCGGGCGACACCGCCGTCGTCGTGCCCGCGCAGGCGGCCGCGGACGAGATCGGCGCCATGGCYAAGGCGGTGGAGGTCTTCCGTCAGAACGCCCTCGCCCGCACCGAGCTGGAGGCGGCCCAGGCCGCCGAGCAGGAGGCCCGCCAGCGCAGAGCCGACCGGGTCGACCAACTCGTTCAGGCCTTCCAGAGGAGCATCGGCCAGTCCCTGGAGGTTGTCACCGCGGCGGCCACCGAACTCGATGCCACGGCCCGCGCCATGACCGATGTGGCCGACAAGACCAACGGGCAGGCCGCCGCCTCCAGTTCGGCCGCCGAGCAGACCTCGGCCAATGTCCAGACGGTGGCGGCCGCCGCCGAGGAGATGGTCGCGTCGCTGAAGGAGATCGAACGGCAAGTGGTCCGCTCCACCGAGATCTCCGGTCACGCAGCTCGTGAGGCCGAGGCGACCAATGCCGTCATGGCCAGCCTACGGGCCGCCGCCGATCAGATCGGGGCGGCGGTGACGACGATCTCGGGGATCGCCGCGCAGACCAATCTCCTGGCCCTCAACGCCACGATCGAGGCGGCCCGCGCCGGGGAGGCGGGCCGGGGCTTCGCCGTGGTGGCGATCGAGGTGAAGGAACTCGCGAGCCAGACCGCCCGGGCGACCGACGAGATCGGCGGCCAGATCGCCGCGATCCAGGCGGCCACGGGCCAGGCCGCGGAGGCGACGCAGCAGATCGCGCGCACGATCGTGGGCATCAACGAGATCAGCGGCGCGATCGCCGCGACGGTGGTCGAGCAGACGGCGGCCACGGGTGAGATCTCGCGCAATGCCGGCGAGGCGGCGCGGGGCACGCAGGAGGTGTCGACCAACGTGGCGTGGGTGCTGGCCGCCTCGGGCGAGACCGGCACGGCCGCCGCGCAGGTGCTGAACGCGGCGGCTGCCCTGGCGACCCAGTCGCTGAACGTGAAGCGGGAGGTGGACGGCTTCCTGCACGACATCCAGGTCGCCTGACGGCGGGTGCCGTCGGCGACGATCCCGCGGCCCGTCAGGCCGGCAGGATGTGCAGCATCCCGCCGAGCAGGCCGACGGCGCCGATCGCGATCAGTCCGGCGGCGATGTACAGCCGCATCCGGCTCGCGTCGGAATCCGCCGAGGGGTAGAGGTCGTCGGGCAGGTCAAGCCAGTCCATCGGGTGAACGCAACCGGTCGCAGGGTTGGGAGGGGTGGCCCTAGGCCAGCCCGATGACGGCGGGATGACGGGTGCGCCCGAGCGGCGTGCCGCCCCGGTCCCTGCACCGCTCCCCCGAGCCCCGTTCGACCCCACGGCGAGCCGGCACGGAGCACGCCGCGCCGGGCATTCCGGGGACGACGCGGACGGATGGAGCCCGATCGGGGCCGGCGGGTGGAGCCGTCCGACAAGACTTGCTGCGATGCGATATTCCCATCTTGAAGATGGCGCGATCGCGCGATCACCCCGGCGATGTATTGATTTATCCGTGCTCCTACGGCGATGTGAGGAATTGCAATCCGTCGCCGGTTCTGGTTGAATATTGATCAGCGTTGCATTCCATTCTGCCGAGTGAAGTCGCTTGCGGACCGTCGGGCTCCGCGGGGAGGTCGAGCATGTACGCTTCGACGAAGAACAACGAGAGACGGGACTGGGAGCTAATCATCGTTTTCGGTGGATGGATCGTCTTCGAGATGGCGATCCTGATGCTGTGCTTGGTCTCGATGTAGGATATCCCGGGCGATCCACCTGATCTGGACTGTTCGCCGCTGCGCGGCCGGGTCCGACGATTGCGCCGGGCCGCCGATTCTTGGTGACGCTGAGGGCGACGCGCGAGCGAGGGCATGCTCCGCTGGCCGCAGGTGACACGGACGGAGCCGGCTCGGCGGCCGCGATGGCGCTCCCTTCCCCGGGGCTGGCCTCTCTGGCGCCGCCCTGCGATCGGATCCCGGCTGCCGTGAAGCGGTTGCCCTGTCCGGCGCCCTGGGGCAGGCTGCCCCGGCATCGGGCGCCGCGATTCGCGGGCCGTCCCGTCCCGGTCGTTTCGCGAGGAGCCCGGATGCGCGGATCCGTCGATCGCCGCACAGGCGTACCCCAACCCGCCCCCCCGGCTTGCCCGGTCCGACCCGTCCCGGCCGCGCAGGCCGGTCCGACGGTGCGCGGCCCGCAGGCCGACGGGGTGGCATGAGGGTCGTCCGCTCCGCGCGCCTTCACCTGCGGGACGCCACCTCCGACAAGGTCTACGACGTCGATCTGATCGAGAACGAGGCCCTCGGGACGCCCGAGCGCTACTTCGTGAACACGCGCTACGGCCGGCGCGGCGCGACCCTGCGCGAGGGCGCCAAGACGCCCCAGCCCGTGACCGCCGAGGCGGCCGCCCGGGTGTTCGACAGCGTGGTCGTGTCGAAGATCAACGGCGGCTACTGGCGGGTCGACGGCCCGGAGCCGGCCGCCGCCGAGGCGACGGCCGACGGACGCGCGGCGGTGCTGCGGGCGCGGCTCTCCGCCTGCCTGCACCAGAACTGGCCCGAGCGCGACCGCGACCGCCTGCTCTGGCGCATCGGCGAGCTGCGGCTGGCCGCGGCCACCCCGGACCTGATCGCCCTGGCGCGGGCTCTCGGTCCCGCGCGGGCGAGCTATGCCCTGGTCTGGGTGCTCGCCCGGGCGGCGGGCGCGGAGGCCGGTCCTGTCCTGGCGGCGATCGCCGCCGACGCATCGGGCAGCGTGGTCCGCGACCTCGCCCGCTTCGCCCTGGCCGCCCCGCTGACCGGGGCCTACAGCCCGCCGGAGGCCGAGCCGGACCTGCCCGGCATGGTCGCCCGGCCGGCCGAGGCCGGCGACGTCGACGGGCTGTGCGGGGCGCTGGACGGCCTCGCCCGGCACGATCCGGGCCGGGTCGGCCCTGCCCTGGTGGCGCTCGGCCGGCTCGCGCAGGCCTCGCCCGGCCTGCACGCGACGCTCTGCGCCGCCCTCCCCCGTCTGCCGGTGCGGCCGCCCTACCTGATCGGCCTGCGGCGCCTGTTCAAGCACGCCGAGATGGCCGACGATGCCGCCCTGTTCGGCGCCGCCGCCCAGCGCTTCGAGACCGCGCAGGCGATGTACCGGGCCGGCCGGAGCCACGCCTACGTCCCCGACCTCCGGCGCTACGTCGCGGTGGACGCGGCGCGCCACGGCCCGGAGGCGCGAGTCGGCCTGTCCACGGCCACCCGCGCCTACATGAAGCGGCGGATCTGGCGCGCCCTGCGCAAGCGCGGCGCCGTCGGGGATCCGGCCTTCGCCGCGCTGGCGGCGGGCTTCCTGCTGGCCCTCGGGCCGGAGGATCTCGATCCCCCGACCCGCTGGACCGCCTGGGGGCGGAAGCCGGACGGGACCTGGGGCCGGCAGGCGCGGGCACGGGGACCGCTCGGCCGCAACTGGACGGCGAGCCAGCTCCTGTACCGCCACGCCCCGGAGGCCCGGCCGCGGACGGGCTCGCTGACTTTCCTGGAGACCGGCGCCATCGGTCCCGACCGGCGCGACGAGGCCTTCCCCGACCTCTGGAGCGCCCGCCCGGACCTGGCGCTCCGCCTCGCCGCGGAGGGGAGGGTCGAGCCGGTGGCGCGGCTGGGCCTGCGGGTGCTGCGCGCGGATCCGCGGGCCTGCGCGGCCCTGGACGCCGCCGCGATCGGGCGCCTCCTGGCGGCGGCGCACGACGCCGTGCGGACCTTCGCCTTCCAGACCGCCCAGGCGCGCCTCGCCGCCGGGATCGCCGACCCCGCCGACCTCGCGGGCCTGGTGGCGGCGCTGCTGGCCGCGGCCCTGCCG
>NZ_JBFUGA010000126.1:0-15449 GCF_056403155.1 Methylobacterium sp. P3_A11 | reverse complement strand
GAGCGCCGCCGTGACCAGCGCTGTGCGCGCCGCTCCCGCGGCACCGCGCCGCCTGCCCGAGCCTCTGGCCCCGCCCATCGCACGCCTCCGGACCACAGGCCCCGGCCCCCGCCCCCGCCGTCGGGCGCGGTTGGCCTCGGACGGGGAGAATGCTATGGGGACCGCGGTTGTCTCCGTAGCTCAGCTGGACAGAGCACAGGTTTCCTAGATCAGGTTCAATTGGGCGTCGCGTCGGGAAACCTCGCGGCGGATCCGCTCAAAGTCGGGGAACGCTTCCGGCATCGGCGCTGGGCCGTGCGATGCTCTGCCAATCCCGAGCCAAGCCCGCGCGGCGCCCCGGCGTCCCGCGGGAAGGTGTAGAGACTAGACGGGCGGCACCTAACGGCCGGATGCAATCCGGTCCACGGTGAAGGGATAGTCCAGGCCACGAACGCGGACCTCCGGGACGCGGCGGCGAAAGCCGAAGTGGTATGAAACCTGGGGTCGCAGGTTCGAGCCCTGCCGGGGACGCCACCTTTCTTGTCCTGGAGATCGCGCCGGCCGCGGCTCCGGGCGCAAAACGTCCGCGACATCGGCTGCCTGCCGGTGACAAGAACCGAGGGCCGCGCTAAGCTTTGCCGCCAAGATCCATGGCGGGGGGTGGACGAGCACTTCATGGCGGGCCAGAAGACCGATCAGCGCGACGTTTACGTCGGGCAACGCATCGCCGAGCAGCGCCGGAAGGCGTCTCTCACACAGCGCCGCGTCGCGCAGAGCTTCGGTATGTCTGCAGCCCAGCTCCAGAAGTACGAGAAGGGCACCAACCGGATCAGCGCGGTCCATCTCGACATCTTCTCCCGGATGACCGGCGTGCCGATGGATTACTTCTTCAAGGGCATGCCGCGGAACGACGACTTCGTGGCACCGGGTTTCAGCGAGCGGGAGCAGTCGGCCCTGTCCGACGGCGGGTTGAAGGGGCTGGCCGAAGTGGTGGGCCGCCACATCACCGAGAATTTCTCCGAGGAGGCGCGTCGCGACGTCGCCGACGCCATCCGCGCCCTCGAGACCAAGCTCGGCGGTTGAGCCGCGTCGGAGCCTTCGGGGGCGGCCGTTTTTTCGGTCACATCGTCCGTTATAGCGGATCCGTTCGTTCATCCGCCTTGACCGGGCTCCGGACGGGTGCGAGAACCCCGGCCCCATAAAGGGTCAAACGCCGCGATCGCGACGGCGTACCTCTGACATCGAGGCCGTCCGATGCCGCGTTCCAATTACCTGTTCACCAGCGAATCGGTGTCCGAGGGGCACCCGGACAAGGTGTGCGATCGGATTTCCGATACCGTCGTCGACGCCTATCTCACGGCGATGCCGGAGGCCCGGCTCGGCGTCGAGACGCTCGCCACCACCAACCGGATCGTCATCGCCGGCGAGGTCCGTGGCCCCGATTCGGTCACCTTCAAGGACCTCGAGGCCCTGACCCGCGAGGCGGTAAAGGATATCGGCTACGAGCAGTCGGGCTTCCACTGGAAGAACAACGACGTCGCCATCCACCTTCATGCCCAGTCGGCCGACATCGCCCAGGGCGTGGACGCGGCCGGCAACAAGGACGAGGGCGCGGGCGACCAGGGCATCATGTTCGGCTACGCCGCCGACGAGACGCCCGAGCTGATGCCGGCACCGATCTTCTACGCCCACCGAATTCTCAAGGACCTCGCCGATGCCCGCCGGGCCAAGCAGGGTGACGCGGCCAAGCTCGGCCCCGACGCCAAGAGCCAGGTCACGGTCCGCTACGAGAACGGCCGCCCGGTCGAGGTCACCCAGATCGTGCTGTCGACGCAGCACCTCGACGAGTCCCTCGACTCGGCCGACGTCCGCGCCATCGTGGAGCCCTACATCCTCAAGGCCCTGCCGGAGGGCTGGGTCAACGAGGGCACGGTCTGGCATGTGAACCCGACCGGTAAGTTCGTGATCGGCGGCCCGGACGGCGATGCCGGCCTCACCGGCCGCAAGATCATCGTCGACACCTACGGCGGCGCGGCGCCCCACGGCGGCGGCGCCTTCTCGGGCAAGGACCCGACGAAGGTCGATCGCTCGGCGGCCTACGCGGCGCGCTACCTCGCCAAGAACGTCGTGGCCGCCGGCCTCGCCCGCCGTGCCACGATCCAGCTCGCCTACGCGATCGGCGTCTCGAAGCCGCTCTCGATCTACGTGGACCTGCACGGGACCGGCACCGTGGACGAGGCCAAGCTCGAGGGCGTACTGATGGACGCCCTGGATCTCTCGCCCCGCGGCATCCGCACGGCGCTCGGCCTCAACAAGCCGATCTACGCGCGCACCGCAGCCTACGGCCATTTCGGCCGCGCCCCGGAGGCCGATGGCGGCTTCTCCTGGGAGCGCACCGACCTTGCTGACAAGTTGAAGTCTGCCCTCGCCTGAGGGCGGCGTCCGCGCCTCATCCCGGACCCGCGTGACGGGTCCGGGCGTTCAAAACCAGATCCTTCACCTGCCCGCGGCACCTTCAGGCCGGTGGCCGACGTCGCGCCGTGGTCATGTCTGACACCCCTGGACGCCCCGTGCAGACGGCCGAGGAGCCGGAGCGCGCCTTCTTCGGACGCCGCAAGGGCAAGCGCCTGCGCGGCCTGCAGGAGCGCCGGCTGGCCGACCTCCTGCCGTCCCTCCGCATTGCCCTGCCGCCCGACGACGCGCCGCTCGATCCGCGCACGCTCTTCCCGGCGATGCCCGCACCGCCCGACGCGCTCTGGCTGGAGATCGGCTTCGGCGGCGGCGAGCACCTCGCGGCCCAGGCCGCGGCGCAGCCCGACATCGGCTTCATCGGTGCGGAGCCGTTCGTCAACGGCGTGGTGAAGCTGCTCGCCGCCATCGAGGCGGGGGGGCTGCGCAACGTCCGCATCCGCGACGAGGACGTGACCGCCCTCCTGGCACGCCTCCCGGATGCCTGCCTCGACCGGGTCTACCTCCTCTATCCCGATCCCTGGCCCAAGCGGCGGCAGCGCAAGCGCCGGTTCGTTTCCGATGCCTCCCTCGCCGAGATCGGGCGGGTGCTGAAGGATGGCGGCCTGTTCCGCTTCGCCAGCGACATCGACGATTATGCCGGCTGGACGCTGGTCCGGGCCGCGCGCTGCCCGGTCCTGGCCTGGACGGCGCGGAGCGCCCGGGACTGGACCCAACCCTTCCCGGGCTGGCCCGGCACGCGCTATGAGGCCAAGGCACTGGAAGCAGGCCGGCGGCCCACCTACCTGGAATTTGCCCGCCGCCCGCGCTGAGCCTGGGCTTGCTCGCGCCCCTCGGGCGCCCGGTCGCCGCAGGCTGAGCGGAACGCCTTGCCACAGTCACGCTCGGGCGCCATCCTGAGCGCCCGCCGTGGTGCCGGACCGCGCCCGGGAGGGGACATCTCCGGCAGGAGCGTGCCACGGCTCGTTCGAGGATCTTTCCGCGTGAATGAGAGGGTGGGGCAGGATCCGGCGGCGGGGGACCCGTTTCGCATCGGCTTCGACGAGGCCGCGATCGGCCTCGTGGTGCTGTCTGCGGACGAAACGACGATCGTCGCCGCCAATCGGGCTCTGCACGATCTCCTCGGCTGGCCGCCCGGCGCCCTGCCCGGGCGCCCGGTCGCCGATCTCCTGAACGAAGGGCCGGAGGGCCTCCGGGACGGCCTCCAGTTCTGGCGCGGGGCGGACGGGACCGCCCTCGACATGCGGATCCGGCGCACCGGCCGGACCCTGGTGGTCGAGGCGGTCGACGTGGACATGGCGGCCCATTCCGAAGCCAACCGCGAGGCGCTGGCCGCCGCCGGGCTCGGGGAATGGCGCTGGGACCGGGCGACGGATCTCCTCACCCTGTCGCGCCGGGCCGCCCGCATCCTCGGCCGCCCACCGGGCCGCTCCGTCTCGAGTGAGGAGCTGAAGACCGGCCTGTCGCAGGCGGAACTCGCCCGCCTGCGCGCGATCATCGCCGACGCTTCCGGAACCGACGAGCCCTACCAGTTCGACACGGCCGCCACGGTGGCCGGGCGCTCGGTGATCCTGCGGGTGCGGGGACAGGCCGTGCCGGGCACCGAGGGCGCATCCGCCAGCATGGTCGGCGTCATCCAGGACATCACCACCCGGGTCGAGGCTCGGGACGAGATCCTGTCCCGCGACCAGCGCCTGCGGGTCGCCACCACCGTCGCCAAGCTCGGCATCTTCGAATGGCACATGCTCGAGGATCAGGCGATCTGGGAGAACGAGCACATGTACGAGATCTTCGGGCACGCGCCCGAGGATGGTACGATCGGCAAGACCGAGTTTCTCAACGACATCCTCCACCCCGACGACCGCCCGGCGGTCCGCCGGGCGATCTCCAAGGCGCTGCGGGAGGACGGGGACCTGCACATCAGCGGCCGGATCCGCCGCAAGTCCGACGGGGTCTGGCGCACGATCGACATGGCCGGCCGGTTCGAGCGCGATGCCCCCGGCCGGCTGCCGCGCCGGCTGATCGGTGTGGTGGCCGACGTGACCGACCGGCGGGTCGCGGAGGAGCGCCAGAGCCTGCTGATCCGCGAACTCCATCACCGGGTGAAGAACACGCTGGCCACCGTCCAGGCGATCGTGGGGTCGACCGCGCGGACGGCGTCGAGCATCGAGAGCTTCTACGAGGCGTTCGTCGGGCGCATCAAATCCCTGGCGCACACCCACTCGGTCCTCACCGAGGACACGTGGCAGACCGCCTCCCTGGCCAACCTCCTGCGCAACGAGCTGAAGCCCTACGCGGAGGTGGCGCCGGACGGCGCCGCCGAGGGCCGAATCAGCCTCGACGGGCCGGCGATCGACCTGCCGTCCGAGATTGCGGTGCCGATCGGCATGGCGATCCACGAACTCACCACCAACGCCGCCAAGTATGGGGCGCTGTCGAACCGCACCGGGCGGGTGGCGGTGGAATGGTCGCTGGAGCCGGGTGGGCCGGCCGGCATCCTGCGGTTCTCCTGGCGCGAGACCGGCGGGCCGCCGGTCTCACCGCCGAGCCGCCAGGGCTTCGGCTCGCGCCTGCTGCAGCGCGTCCTGATCACCCAGGTCCAGGCCGAGGTGGCGACAGACTACGCCCCCGACGGCTTCTCCCTGACCATGCGGGCGCCGATCCCGCCACGCAACGACAGCCTGAACCCGCTGGTGTGACCGCCGGGCCGCCGGCCGTCAGGCCGCGCCGCGGGCACCGGTTTCGCCGCCGCCATCCACGAAGGCCTTCAATTCGTCGAGCGACGCGAAGGTGAACCGGCCCTGCGGCGTCTCCGCCTCGATCGCGCCGTCCTCGAACATCACGTAGGTGTTGCCGCCCGAGGCGTAGCGCCCGACCACGGTGCGGGTGGCGGGTGGCGGGGCCAGCTCGGGCTCGGGCTCGGGCGCCGCATCCAGGCTCGGACGCAGGGACGGCGGCGCCTCCAGGTGGTCCGAAGGCGCCTCGCGGTGGACTGAAGGCGGCTCGGGTGCGGCGAACAGGTCGTCCTCGGGCGCGATCACACCCTCTGCCTTCGGGGCTTCCGGCTCGGGGCGGAGGCGGGGCTCCGGCACGACGGGGGGCACCACGGGCGGCTCGGGCTCGGCCGGAACGGGCGCCTCCGCCGCGACGGCGGACGGTTCCGAGAGGGAGGCACGGGTCTCGTCGGCCCGGAGCTGCAGGCTCGGCTCGATCCGGGGGCGCTCGGGATCGAAGGCCGGCTCGATCACCGACGGGACGATGAAGGCGGGCGCGGCCGGCAGGACCGGCGGCAGCCGCGGCCGATCCTCGCCTGCCGATGCCGCCGGGGCGTCTGCGGATGCCTCCTCACGCGCTCCGCGCAGGGGCGCCTGCCCGATCGCCCGCTCGACCCTCCGGAAACCGAGGGCCACGACGCCGAGGCCGAGGAGGATCGCGCCGGACGAGGCCGCGACCGAACCCGCGATCACCATCGCGAGCCCACTCTCCAGACGCACGTACGGGAAGCCCTGGATCACGGCGGCGCAGCCCCCGATGATCATGGCGGCGGCGAGCGCGAACAGCGCAGCGATCATGATACTCTCTGGCACGGGCCGGCTGACCGCCGGCGCTCTAGGCGTGGCGCACAGTAAGGCCTTGCCGGCATATTGCAAAACTCGGGGCTGAGATTGTCCGGGACAGCGGAATAGTCCGGTAGTCCGGCGGCTATGCCCGAGCCGGCCGTCGCGCCGCCCGGATCCCGGAACTTCCCGCGCCGTCGCCATGCAACGGCGTTGCCGTCCCGCGGCCACCGACTTACCTAGCGGGCTCTCGACTCGGAAGCCCCCGCCGGGGACGAGGCCGTTCCCTGCCAAGCGGAGACAGATGCCATGACCTTCACCCTGCCGGAACTGCCCTACGCCTACGACGCGCTGGGGCCGTACATGTCGAAGGAAACCCTCGAGTTCCACCACGACAAGCACCACAAGGCCTATGTCGACACGGGCAACAAGCTGCTCGAGGGCACGGATCTCCAGGGCAAGAGCGTCGAGGAGATCGTCAAGGCCGCCTACAACACGAATCAGCCGCTCTTCAACAACGCCGGCCAGCACTACAACCACATCCACTTCTGGCAGTGGATGAAGCCGAACGGCGGCGGCGCGATCCCCGGCGCGCTCGCAAAGAAGATCGACGAGGACCTCGGCGGGCCTGAGAAGTTCAAGGCGGACTTCATCCAGGCGGGCATCGGCCAGTTCGGCTCGGGCTGGGCGTGGCTGGCCGTGAAGGACGGCAAGCTCGCCATCATGAAGACCCCCAACGGCGAGAACCCGCTGGTCCACGGCGCCAAGCCGATCCTCGGCGTCGACGTGTGGGAGCACTCCTACTACATCGATTACCGCAACCGCCGTCCCGACTACCTCAAGGCGTTCATCGAGAACCTCGTGAACTGGGAGCACGTGGAGAAGATGTACGCCGAGGCGACCCGCTGAGGCTTTAGCGCCGGTGCCGCGGGTCCTGTGTCCGCGGCACCCTTGAGGTGACGCACGAAACCGGCTCTTGATGCGCCCGACGCCGGATGACCCGGTGCAAAAGGGTCCGGCCATTCTCCCTCACTCGACACCCGCGACGTCTCCACGGCGCACCCTCACCCCTCTGCGGGGGCGGGTGGCCGCCGCGTCAGCGGGGGTTGGAAGAGGGGAGGGAAGGGTCGGGCGGCCCACATCATGATCCGCTCCATCCTGTCCGTCGGCGGCTGGACCCTGGTCTCCCGCGTCACCGGCTTCGCCCGCGACGTGGTGATGGCCGCCGTGATGGGCGCCGGGCCGGTGGCCGACGCCTTCGTGGTCGCCTTCCGGCTGCCGAACCATTTCCGAGCGATCTTCGGCGAGGGGGCGTTCAACACCGCCTTCGTGCCGACCTATGCGGGGCTCGCGGAAGCCGGAACACCGGGGGAGGCGCACCGCTTTGCCGACCGCGTCTTCACCCTGATGCTGATCGTGCAGCTGGTACTGCTGAACCTCGCCCTGCCGGCGATGCCCTGGGTCGTGCACGCCCTCGCGCCGGGCTTCGCCGAGGATGGCGAGCGCTTCCATCTCGCGGTGGCGTTGACCCGCATCACCTTCCCGTACCTGCTGTTCATGACGCTGGTGACGCTGCTGTCGGGCATCCTCAACGCCCATCGGCACTTCGCCGTGGCGGCCGGCGCCCCGGTCCTGCTCAACCTCGCCATGCTGGCGGCGCTGGCCTTCAGCTTCCTGTTCCCGAACGCCGCCTACGCGGCGGCCTGGGGTGTCGCCGTCTCGGGCATCCTCCAGTTCGGCCTGCTGTGGTGGGGCTGCCGGCGCGCCCGGGTGATGCCCGACCTCGCCATCCCGCGCCTCGATCCGGCGCTGACGCGGTTCTTCGCGGTGCTCGGCCCGGCGGTGATCGGCTCCGCGGGATTCCAGATCGCGGCCTTTGCCGACACGATCATCGCGAGCTGGCTGCCCACTGGGGCGGTCTCGGCGCTGTATTATGCCGACCGGCTCTACCAGCTCCCCTTCGGCGTCATCGCCATCGCGGCCGGCACCGTGCTGCTGCCGGAGATGAGCCGGCGTATCGCCGCCGGGGACGTCGCCGGCGCCCACGCGGCGCAGAACCGGGCGGCGGGCTTCTCCCTGGCGCTCGCGGCGCCGTTCACCGTGGCCTTCCTGACCATCCCCGGGCTGATCATGGCGGCCTTGTTCGAGCGCGGCGCCTTCAGCGCCGAGGATGCCGCGCGCGCGGCCGCCGTGCTGGCCGCCTACGGATTCGCCCTGCCCGCCGTCGTGCTGGTGCGCAGCGCCGTGGCGAGCTTCTACGCCCGGCAGGACACCAAGACCCCGCTCTGGGCCTCGCTGACCGCGATCCTGGTGAACGTCGTGCTGAAGCTCTGGCTCACCGGTCCCTACGGCGTGACCGGGCTCGCCCTCGCCACCGCGGTGAGCCAGTGGGTGAACCTGCTGCTGCTCCTGGTCCTGGCCAAGCGCCGGAACTGGACGGCGCCGGGACGAACCCTCGGTGTCACCGTCGCGGGCGTCGCGCTCGCCTGCCTGGGGCTCGCGGCGGTGGCCGTCTACGGGCAGGGGCTCGTCCAGGCCCTGGTGCCGGCCCTGCCGCACGGCCGCGACCTCGTCGTCCTGGCAGTGCTCGGGCTCGCCGGAGCCCTGGTCTACGGTGGGCTCCTGGCGGGCCTGTTGCATCTGTTCGGCCTGCGCCTGCGCCGGGCCTGAGTGACCCGGCCGGGCTCGCCGTCGCGCGGTCCCGGCTCCAGATCGGGCGGGAGCACCCAGTGAGGAACGCCATGACCGACGCATCGGGACCACTGACGGGCGTGAAGGCCGCGGTGTTCGACGCCTACGGAACGCTGTTCGACGTGAACGCCGCGGTCCAGCGCTACGCCGAGGCGGTGGGGCCGGACGCCGCCCACCTTTCCGAGGTCTGGCGCAACAAGCAGCTCGAATACAGCTGGACCCTGTCGCTGATGGGCCGCTACGCGGCGTTCTGGGACCTCACCGTACGCGCCCTCGACTACGCCCTGGCGGTCCACCCGAACGTCGATCCCGGTCTGCGGGAGCGGCTCCTCGACGCCTACCGCGATCTCGACGCCTATCCGGAGGTGCCAGGCGTGCTGGCGGCCCTGCGCAAGCGCGGGATCCGCACCGCGGTGCTCACCAACGGCAACGCCGCCATGGTCGACCGGGCCGTGGCCTCGGCGGCCCTCGCCGACCACCTCGACGCGGTCCTCTCAGTGGACGATGCGCAGGTGTTCAAGACCCATCCCGACGCCTACCGGATCGCCCTGACCCGGATGGCGGTAGGGCAGGGCGAGGTGCTGTTCTGCTCCTCGAACCGCTGGGACATCGCGGGGGCTGGGGCCTTCGGATTCCGGACGGCCTGGATCAACCGCAGGGGGCTGCCGGACGAGTACGCTGATCCCGCCCCGACGGTCGTCATCGAGTCCCTCGACGGGCTGCTTTGACCTCGGAGCCGGCGCCGGCTGCGGTGCACCGGAGGGCAGGCGGGCCGGCCTGCGTATTTTTTACCGCGCCTTGGACTAAAGTCGACCTTGCAACGTACGCGTGTCGCCCTTGGTTTGAGCCTGACTCGGGCGCCATGGAAGCGAGCGTCGAGCGCAAGGGAGCGACTGATGAAGCGTATGTTGTTGGCGGCTGCGGCGATCTGCGTCGGGGTCGCGGGACCGGCCTGGGCTCTCGAAGTCACCAAGTCGGTGGACGTGGCCGCGTCGCCCGAGACCGTGTGGAAGACCATCGGCGGGTTCTGCGGGATCGGCGACTGGCATCCGGTGATCGAGAAATGCGCCCTGTCGAAGAAGGGCAGCAATGCGGTCCGGACCCTGAGCCTGAAGGGCGGCGGGACGATCGTCGAGGAGGAAGAGTCCCGCAACGACAACAAGATGGACTACACCTACACGATCCTGGAAGGCCCGCTCCCCGTCGCGGATTATCACTCCACGATCATGGTCACGAAGGCTGGCAGCGGCTCGAAGGTGACGTGGAAAGGCACCTTCAAGGCCAAGGGCGCCCCCGATGCGAAGGCCGAGGAGGCCATCGCCGGGGTGTATGATGCCGGCCTGAAGGGCATCGCCGACAAGGCGAAGTAGCCGATCGGCGGAGGCGAGCCCTGCGCGCCTCCGCTCAGGCCGTCTCGGACGTGCCGAGGCCATATCCGGCACGCCGTCGCGGTGCGCCGCTTCGGGGATTCTTAATCCTCCCGGTGTTGGATCGTCCTCAACACGAACGGGAGATCTTTCGCGTGTCCTTGAACGGTTCCTTCACGACGATCCGCGCCGGGGCCGCAGCCCTCGCGGMGACCCTGGTGCTCGGGGCCGTCGCCCCGGCCACCGCCCGCGACCAGACCGGCGCCATCGTCGGCGGCCTCGCGGCCGGTGTGGTCGGCGGCGTGGTGGGCAGCGCCCTCATCAACGGCGCGAACCCGCCGCCCCCGCCGCCGGAGTACCGCCCGCGCCGCGTCGTGGTCGAGGAGCCCGAGACCGTCGTGGTGCGCGAGCGCCGCGGCCCGATCTGCCACTACGAGCGCCGCAAGGAATGGCTCGGCGACGGCGAGTTCACCTACCGCCGCGTCGAGGTCTGCGAGTAATCCTTCTGGGGTCGCCTGATCGACGCCGCGTCCTCCCCGGGGCGCGGCGTTTGTCATTTCACCACCAGCCAGTCCTCCACCACGAGGGCGTCGAGGCCGGTGGTGTAGAACATCAGGATCGCGTCCTCCGCGCCGTGGAGGATCGGCTTGCCCATCACGTTGAAGCTCGTGTTGAGCAGGATCGGCACCCCGGTGATGTCCGCGAAGGCGCCGATCAGGGCCGCGTAGGCCGGGTTCCGCTCCGCCGTGACGCTCTGGAGCCGGCCGGTCCCGTCCGCGTGGACCACGGCCGGCACGCGGGCACGGACCGCCTCCCGCCAGACCAGGGTACGCTCCATGTAGGGGCTGTCGGCGTAATCCTCGAACCAGTCCGGCCCGGCCTCGGCCAGGATCGAGGGCGCGAAGGGCCGGAACGCCTCCCGGTATTTCACCTTGGCGTTCAGCGCGTCCTTGGCACCCTCCGGCCGCGGATCGGCCAGGATCGAGCGGTTGCCCAGCGCCCGGGGTCCGAACTCCGCCCGGCCCTGCACCCAGCCGACGAGGCCGCCCTCCGCCAGGATCCGCGCCGCCGCGCGGGTCGCCTCGCCGTGGCCGACGTGCTGGGCGCGGGGTTCCTGCTCGGCGAGCCGCTCCATCGGGCCGGTCGAGACCCGCGAACCCAGATAGGGCGTGAGCGGGCGCTGCGCGTGCGGCGGCCCGGTCCAGTCCGGATGGTCCTCCGCGTAGGCGAGCCACGCGGCGCCCACGGCGTTGCCGTCATCCGCAGGGGCCGACGGGACGTGCAGCCGGGTGAAGCCGGACCGGCCGAGCACCCGGCCGTTATAGGAGGAGTTCAGCCCGCAGCCGCCGGCGATCACGAGATTCTCGGAGGGCGCCAGGGCGTAGGCTTCGGCCACCAGCGCGTCCATGAGGGTCGCGAAGAGATCCTGGCCGCAGCGGGCGAGGTCGGCCCAGCCGGTCTCCATCGCGTCCGCCGGGCGGCGCGCCCGGATCTCGGCGGCGACGGAGCGGATCGTCTCCCCGTCGGCATAGCGCAGGCGGTGTCCCTCGACCGTGCAGAGCCGGCCGAGCAGCGCGGCGAGGTCCGGATCGGGGCGGCCGTAGGGGGCGAGCCCCATGATCTTCCACTCCTCGCCCTTCACCTGGTCGAAGCCGGCGAGGTCGGTGATCAGCCCGTACAGGAAGCCCAGCGACCCGCGCCCGCGGTGGCGGCGGGCCTCGGTGATCCGACCGCCCGCCAGGCGGTGGATCGCCGCCGCGCCGGTCTCGCCCATGCCGTCGACCACCAGGGCGGTGGCCGTGTCGAAGGGGCTGCCCCAGAGGCCGTAGGCGGCGTGGCAGAGGTGGTGCGGATAGCGCCGCTGTCCGGCGATCGTCGCCCGGGGGCCCGCGCCGGTGATCCGCGCCTCCTGGTTGAGGGCGAGCAGCGTTCCATGTCCGGCCCGCTCCTGGGCGCCGTGGAGATCGGCGATGAACACCCGCTCGGCCTGCTCGGGCACGAAGGAGCGGTTGAGCGCGGTGGTGTGGCCGGCGAGCGCCATCAGGTCGAAGGCCCCGGTTCCCGCCTGCCCGCGCAGGAAATCGCTGAACTGTGGCCCCCAGGTCGAGGCGACGACGAGTTCGGAGCCCGGCGGAACCCACGCCTTCAGCAGGCCGGCCATCCGGGCCGGGGCGTCCGGCTCGCAGTTCGGCGCGCGCTTGTACTGGAGGTCGCGCTCCGCGGCCTCGGCGAAGAGCAGGGTGCCGTCGGGTCCGACCAGGGCGAGGGCCGGATCGTGGAAGGTGGTGGCGAGGCCGAGATAGAAGCGCATGCCGCCACGGGGTAGCGCATTTTTCGGTGCTGCGGATCCCGCTATCGTCGACGATGGCGACCGCGCCGCGGGCCATCGTCATCGGGTTCCGCGTCGATGACCCGGTGGTCCCGATCGCGCCACGACGCCGCCGATGTCGGTTCAGGTCCCCCCGCCGTCACACGGCTGTCGGTCGCCTCGGCGCGTCAGGAGGCCCGCCCCAGAGCCGCGCGGATCAGCGCCAGCCCGTCCGCGCTCGACCACGCGGCCGGCCCCTTCATCACGCCGAGGGTGCAGCCCCGCGCGTCGATCAGCATCGTGGTCGGCAGGCCCGGGGATTGGGTGTCGCGCTGGATGGCCGGAAGCACCCGGCCGCCGGGATCCGCGTAGAAGGCGAGGTCGCGGATGCCGGCCTGCTTCAGCCATTCCGGCGGCGTCTCCAGGTTGCGGGTGTCGACGTTGATGGCGACGACCTGGAAATCCGGACCGCCGAGCTGCGCCTGGAGGTGGTCGAGGGCCGGCATCTCGGCCTTGCAGGGCGCGCACCACGTCGCCCAGAGATTCACGAGGAGCAGACGGCCCCTGAGATCGGCGAGCCCGGTCTCGGCGCCGTCCGGACCCTTGAAGCGGATGTCGGGCGCGGGCCGGGCCTGGGGCAGCGCCTGCATGGCGGCGACTTCGCCCTTCGCGGCGGCCTCGACCCGCGCCAGCGCCGGCTTGGCGTCGGCGCAGGGCTGGAGGGCGCCCCCCGTGTTGCCGGGCAGGAGACCGCTCCCGTATAGGGCGAGGCCGAGGACGGCGAGCGCGGCGACGCCCGCGCCGGCCAGGATGGGTGTGCGGCCGGGCATCAGGCTTGCCTGCCGGGACGTTCAGGGCGCGGAAGGATCGACATGAGCAACCGGATGTGGGGCGGCCGCTTCGCGAGCGGCCCGGCGGAGATCATGGAGGAGATCAACGCCTCCATCGGATTCGACAAGCGCCTCGCGCCCCAGGATATCCGCGGCTCGCTGGCGCATGTGGCGATGCTCGGCAAAGCCGGCATCCTGCCGGCGCAGGATGTGGCTGCAATCGAGGCCGGGCTCAAGGCCGTGCGCGACGAGATCGAGGGCGGCACCTTCGCGTTCAGGCGCGAGCTCGAGGACATCCACATGTCGGTGGAGAGYCGGCTGACCGAGATCGTCGGCCCGGCGGCCGGGCGCCTGCACACGGCGCGCTCGCGCAACGACCAGGTCGCCACCGACATGAAGCTGTGGGTACGCGACACCCTCGAGTCCCTCGATCAGCAGGCGGCCGACCTGCAGCGCGCCCTGGCCGACAAGGCGCTCCAGCACGCCGGCACCGTGATGCCGGGCTTCACCCATCTGCAATCCGCCCAGCCCGTGACCTTCGGCCACCATTGCCTCGCCTACGTGGAGATGCTGGCCCGCGACCGGGGCCGGTTCCGCGACGCCCGGGCACGGCTCAACGAGTGCCCGCTGGGCGCGGCGGCGCTCGCCGGCACGTCCTTCCCGATCGACCGGCACGCCACCGCGGCGGCCCTCGGCTTCGACCGGCCCACCGCCAACTCCCTGGACTCGGTCGCCGACCGCGACTTCGCCCTGGAGGCGCTCGCGGCGGCCTCGATCTGCGCCGTGCACCTGTCGCGCTTCGCCGAGGAGCTGGTGGTCTGGACCTCGGCCCAGTTCAACTTCGTGCGGCTGTCGGACGGGTTCACCACCGGCTCGTCGATCATGCCGCAGAAGCGCAACCCCGACGCCGCCGAGCTGGTGCGGGCCAAGAGCGGCCGGATCGTCGGCGCGCTCACCGGCCTGCTCATCGTCATGAAGGGCCTGCCGCTCGCCTATTCGAAGGACATGCAGGAGGACAAGGAGGGCACGTTCGACGCCCTCCAGGCGCTGTCCCTGTGCCTCGCCGCGATGACCGGCATGGTGAAGGACCTGGAGCCCAACGCCGAGGTGCTCGCCCGGGCCGCCGGCTCCGGCTACGCCACCGCCACCGACCTCGCCGACTGGCTGGTGCGGGAGCTCGGCCTGCCGTTCCGGCAGGCGCACCACGTCACCGGCCGCCTCGTCGGCGCGGCCTCCGCCAAGGGCGTTGGGCTGGAGGCGCTGTCGCTGCCCGAGATGCAGGAGGCGGAGCCGCGCATCACCGACGCGGTCTACGCGGTGCTCGGCGTCGAGAATTCGGTGGCGAGCCGCACCAGCCATGGCGGCACGGCGCCCGACAACGTTCGGCGCCAAGCGCAGGCCTGGATCGAGCGGCTGGACTGACCGGATCCCGGGCACGATCGACGCCGCTCCTCGGCCGAGGCGATCGGGTAGCCCGGGAGTCTGGGGAACCGAGGGGCGCGGCCTCGGCCGCCCTTGGGACGGTGCTTCGCGGCGCGGCCGTGTCGAGCGCGCCGCGCGGGTTATCCACAGGCCTCCACCGGAATTGTGCGTTGCAACCATCGTCCGGCACGCGCGTTCAGCCTCTGGCTAAGTCCGCTCGGCTACAAGCTTCGCTGTTGGGATCGGAGTTCGCAGGATGCCTGTCGAGAGTTGGCTGGACCCGGAGGATGTGACCAGCTTCGCGGCGCATGCCACGGCCATGATCGATGCCGCTTTGACCGGTTCGGGCCTGACGCGCGACTGCTACTGGTCGGCCGTGCGCAAGGGCTACAACACCCCCTACAACGACCCGCCCCGCAAGGAACCGGCCCACGCGCGCGCCGCGCCTGTCCAGCCCAACGCGATCGCCGCGCCCTCCGCCCCGGCGGTCGAGACCATCGCGGTGCCGGCCGCCGTTATCGCGGCCCGGGCTTCGGAAGCCCGCGCGCTCTAAAGGACAGGGTAACGCGCGCCGCCATCTTGCCGACGTTTTACGCAAGCTTCACTAATCCAGAACCCCGGTGCGGCGCCTGACGGTGCCGCCCGTCGTCAGGAAGTGAAGATGGTTTGCGTCAGCCGCCTGCTCCCGGCCGGAGCCCTTGCCCTGCTCGCATCCGGGCTCGCAACAGGTCTCCTTGGAGGGCTGGGCGGCGCGTGCCTGTCCGCCACGGCCGTCGCCGCACAGGAGGCCGCGCCGGCGGCGGGTGCGGACGACGCGGCCCCGTCC
>NZ_JBFUGA010000125.1:0-15520 GCF_056403155.1 Methylobacterium sp. P3_A11 | reverse complement strand
CTGAAGGGCCGCCATTCAGGCGGGCGCGGAAGCCGGCGATAGCAGGCCTTCGTATGCCGGTGCCTGTCCACAACCTCGCGTCGGACGACGCCGCGGATGTGGGCATTGTTCGCATCGGCATCGCCGCGGAGGTCGCTGCCGTCCTACGGAGATTGGGCCTCGATATGGATGGCGACATCCGCACGGCCAGCGGCGCTTTTGCCGAGGATGGGACGCTCTCGGTCGCTGATCTGGGCAGACTGATGAGCCTCTGTGTCGCCCGAACAAACTGTCCGCATTTTGGACTGCTGGTGGGCCAGCGGGACATCCTAGCCTCGCWCAGACTCGTGGGCGCCCTGATGCCCCAGTCGCCGACCGTCGGCGAGATCCTGGCCAAGTTCGTGCGGCACCTACACAGAGAGGATGCCACCACCGCGCCCATGCTGATCCAGCACGGTGACACTGCGCGCCTGAGTTACACCAGTGGTTCAYCTGGGACTRMGTGCGCGGATCAGATCGCCGACGGTGCGGTCGCGACCGGCGTGAACGTCCTGCGTATGCTGTGCGGATCCGAGTGGTCGCCGACCGAGGTCCTACTCCCGCGYTCCGCTCCGCCCGACCTGGAGCYATTCGCCCGCTTCTTTCGCGCGCCCGTCCGCTTCGACGCGGGCACGGCGGCCCTGAWCTTTCCAGCAATTTGCCTKGAGCAACGCGTTGGGACGGGGGCCGTGTTGCRCCGCCTGTTCGCGGAKCGATTCGGGTCACCGGGTGCCGCATCGGTGCCWAGCTTGGCGGAGGACGTCCGGTGCGCCTTGCGCACGCGCTTGCCCGAGGACGAGTGTTCCGTCGAGGCGATTGCAACCCTGTTCTCGATGTCGCGCCGGACGTTCAGCCGCCGCCTCCGGCGCGAAGGMTTCGCCTTCGGCACGGTGGTCAACGAGATCSGCTTCGAKATCGCACGSCGGCTGTTATCCCGGAGCGACATGACCTTYACACAGGTGGCGCGCGCGCTCGGGTTCGCCGAGATCAGCGTGTTCACCCGGGCTTTCCGGCGGTGGTCCGGGCAGACGCCTACTGCCTGGCGTGCTGCGCATCGGCCCGGCTAAGCGACCGGTATCAATCCCAGTACTTCTACAGCTTGTTATGCCTCGCCTACGGATCAGATAGACGCGGTTTTGACTATCTCGCGGCGCATGGCGACTTGCCCAAGGGGCCYGGAGAGAGCGGCAGGGACGAGTACGGCCTGACGGCCCTTGTCATGGATAGGCTGATCCATGCACATCTCCAGGACTGCCGGATGGACCGCGAACGGATCTGGCGGGGATTTCGCTGGGCGGAGTGACCGAACTGCGGCCCGCGCCGCGCGCTGGAGTTWTACAGACGCACAGGCCGGGTCCCGCTATGGTGCAATGCAATCAAAKTGACGACGACGATCATTCCTGCCGCAAAATCCAGCGGCATTCGTGGGCTGAGGCAAAATTTTCGCCAAGCCGAGTGTCGCAAAATTGCATCGACTGATCAGCATTCGATGAGACCCGCTCGCCCGAGCGCTTGCCGAATAATCCATGTYATGAAAGCTTTGCTGCAAGCYTCAGCGGGTCCGCCCGCCGATCCTTGGGAGCTGATGAATGCGACGCCTCGGCACGGCGGGCCAATGGGCTGCAGCAGCTCTCYTGGGCGCMTCWGCSCTKATCGCAACCSAGGAGGTCCGKGCGGCTGAGTATGCGCAGGGCATCTACGTGCTCGGCAAYCGCGGSCCSCTCGCGGGCGTGATCCCWCCGCCAGGATTTTACTTCGAGAGCGAGACCTACTTCTATCAGGGCGATCTCGGCGGRAATCGCGTGTTCCAGGGCGGCGGTGTYGTGGCCGCAAACGTCAAGATCAACTTCAGCGCGAACTTCGCGACACCGATCTGGGTCACGCCAGTCGAGWTCCTCGGGGGCAATCTCGGCTTYTCSATCTCCRTCCCGTTCGGCACACCCGACGTYAGCGCCGGGGCGGTGCTGTCGTCACCCCGSATCGACCGAATCATCGCCGGACGTGAGCACGACGCCATCTTCAATGTCGGCGACATCTATCTCGCCTCGTTCATAGGCTGGCACTCCGGTAACTTCCATTGGACCGCGACGGCGCTCGGCGTCGTTCCCTCCGGCTCCTTCGAGAATGGGCAGCTGTCCAACATCGCGCTCAACCGCCCCGCGCTCGATCTCAGCGGCGCACTCACCTACCTTGATCCGGCCCTCGGTTACGAACTCTCGGTGGTGCCCGGCATCACGTTCAACTGGATCAACCCGGCCACCCAGTACCTGACGGGTACGGAGTTCCACCTGGAGTGGTCGGCCTCGAAGTACCTGAGCAAGGATCTGTCCGTCGGGCTCGTCGGGTACTTCTACGACCAGCTCACGGGCGACAGCGGGTCGGGCGACAGGRTTGGCCCGTTCAAGGGGCGGGTTGTGTCGCTGGGTGCCCAAGTCGGCTACACCTTCCACGCGGGCGAGATCCCGATCTCGACGAACGTCAGGTTYTATCGCGAATTCGACGTCCGGAACCGCTTCCAGGGCACCGCAACTTACCTGACGATCTCGGCCCCGCTCTGGGTCGCGCCGCCGAAAGCAGCCGTAGAGGCAAAGCCGGTGATCGCGAAGTACTGACGGGCGGGGGAACGGGCGTCTACGCTCTGGGCGGTCCGGCGGCCGCTACACGGTCCGGGCGTCTGGACCATCGCGTTCGTCGAACGACCCGATACAGCCAGGGGCTTCGAGGTGCTTCCTTGCCGGTGAGTTTTTGAACGAACTTTCGCTTGGCTTGGCCATTGTCGGCGTCTCTCGCCGATCATCACGGCGGATTGGCAAGAGGCGGGACGCGAGCGTTGGACTGTTCCCGTCGGCGGAAGGGCCGGTCGCGTGTTCCTGATCGGCGTGCAGCCGATCAACATGCAACTCGCCGCCTACTACAACGTCACGAGGCCGAAGGATGCCGGCAACTGGCAACTCCGGTGGCAGGTGCAGCTCCCATTCCCGAAATAAGCGCATTGAGCGTTGAAGGCCACGACTCAGTCGCGCACCGTCTGCAAACCGACTCCACTGATCTTGGCCGCCTCCGAGCGCGAGCCGCCCGCGTGGTTCGCCGACAGCGCCAGCCAACGGCGGATTTGGGCCGGATTACGCGAGGCCTTCGCCAGGGCGTGCAGAGCCTCAGCGTCGAAGTCTGACCGCAGCGGCACGGGAGCAGCCGTACGATTCGCCTCAGGCTTCAAACTCAAATACAGAATCGTGCCGAGACTTCCACCGTTATTCCGCGTGAGTCTCACTCAATGAGGCTTGGTATAAGCAGAGATGAAATGCCCAAATAAAATGAGTCACCGGATCTGTGGGCTCAATTCCACGCGCCGAAAGTCCGCTTGCTCAAGGCCGGAGCTCGGAAGCGGGCGGGATGCAATTGGCCGTAAGCGGAATGGCTGCTTCTGAGACTGACGGGTGGAAAAGCGGACGGGCTCGTTCCGATCCAACATTGCCGCAATGACGCATCGACGCCATTTTTGTTAGCGGACACGGGTCGCGCATCCAATACGACCAATACCCTGCGGCCGACCACGTCACGAACAGCATCGCGGGCTCTTACCTCTCACTGTGCGTCACGCCAGAGAGCGGCCATTTCCTGGAGAGCAGCTTCGCCTTGACGAAGCGCCGTCTGCTCGTCGGGCAACGAGTAGAGGCATTGCCGGACAACGCAGTCCTAATCGCGGATGACCCAGCGATAGCGCGAGGGGTCCTCAGGACAGATCTCAACCTGCAGGGAGTGGACTGCGAGGGCTGCCGCTGCCATCGTAGGCTCCTTCAACTTGCCCGACTGCGCTCCTGTCATCGACGGGTGGGCAGTCGGGGAACTGCATCCAGTGGGTGAACGCGTCGGTGCGGTAGCTGTGCTCGCACGAGGCGACGTGCCAAGGTGCTGCATCGTCGGCATGCTTGGGATCCCAGCGGATGATGGCGCGCTGGTCGGGCTCGTCACGGTTGATGGCGATGATCCACCGCCCATCGTGTGGGGCTCGATCCATCGTCCTCCAAGTGCGCATGGCCCCCTCCTGGCGCCTCATCGTATTGAGGCGCCAGGAACGCTCGAAGGGCTGAAACCGTTCGGGCGTCCTTCTGGTATACTGCCGGATCATCACGATAGAGCGAGGCGCCGATCCAGCCGCACCCGCGCGCGGTGCGACCAGACGTGTGCCGCTGAGGTACAGGCCCCCGAACAGCCGCTGCCATTCCCCCCGTGTCGGCACATGCGCGTTCGATGCATCCGATCTCTCGTCAGCACGGGGCATAGGCAAGAGCCTATGCCAAGGCTTGATGCAGCTCTGATGCTCGTCGGCAGCCTTGATCTCGTCAAGCCTCCCGCTGACGCGGGCATTCAGATGAAGCACGCTGCCGGTTCGCTCCAGACAAGGCGATTACTCGCGCCAACATCTCAATAGGATCGAGAGCGAGACGTTCGGTTTATCGAGTTGCCAGAAGCCCGCTTCGAGGCGGAAGCGGGCGGCGTGCGAAGTCCGCTTCGATGCATTTGTCCCCGGAAGCGGACCGGCGGCAATCCACCCTTCTGAGAAGTTCTGGCAAGTGGTGCGTGGCCGCAGATGCTGGCCGAAAGCGGCATGTCTGCCTCTGCGAAGGTCCGCCCTGGAAGCGGACGCACACTTATCCGCTCATCTTGCCTCATCAAGGCCATCGGCGGCATTTGCGGAGCGATAACGCTGGATAGGTGCCGACAGCGGTCTATGCGGTCGCGTTTCGGCAGCCTCACCGTGAGCAGACAGCTAATTCACGAGGGCCGAACGGCCACCCGATGTCGCGCTCGGCAGCGTCGAACCGAACGCGAAGCCGGAGTTGCCGGTGAAGTGCACCTGCGAGGCGATGACCGATCCATAGCGGGCTGGGTTCGTAGTCGTCCCATTGCCGGTGAACGTCACCGACGTCGCCGGCGCATACAAGACCCCGTCAAGGTTTGTCGTGGAGTTGCCGCTGATCGACAGATCCGCACCGACCGCCGAGCGCGATTGGAAGAGCACGATGCCTTCGAGAGCCCCGGTGGTTGGAGCCGTCAGGCTGATCGACGGCGTTCCGACGATGTCGAGCGACGAGGCCGCGTCGAGAAACAGGGTCACGCTTGATCCCGAGATGCTGGCGTTGCTGTTGATCTTGATCGACGCGCCTTTGAAGTAGTAGGTGCCCGCGGCTAAAGTGACATTGCCCCTGAAGGTGGTCGATCCGGTGTAGCAGCCCGCCGTCAAAGTGCCATCCAAGGTCCCTCCCGCCTTGCAATTGACGGGCGTAGGCTCGACGACCGCCGCGAGTGGATCAGTCGTGGGCGAGCCGCACTTGCTCACCGACGGACTGTAGCCGCGCGGGTTCTGCGATGGCGTGTCGGTCTGGCAGATCGAGATCGCTGTCATCTGCGCGGCATTGCCGTTCGATGAGATCGCTGTCGCCGATGAGGATTTCGCTCGCGCCGCGCAGCTCAGCTTCACCGTTGTGCTACCGGCGATCGTCAGCGTGTCGGCACTCGTCGGGTCGAGCGCGTAAAGGCAGGCCGGTCCGCCCTCGCTGTCCCCATCCGTCGTCCTGATCGCGATCGAGTGCGCCGACAGGCTGAACGGACCTGCCGAGCCGGCAAACTTAGAGAAGAAGCCGAGCACTTGGTTCTGGTGCGCGGCATCTCGGGAGGCGGTCACCCGCACGGCGTTCGCGGGCGTGGTCGCGTCCGCCGCTCGGTAGGTATTGGTCGCGTTATCGTAGACGATCAACTCGACGTCCTGAGCGAGCGTCACCCGTCCTGCGTTGGGAGGCGCGTTCAGGTTTGCCAGCGTGACGGCTTCCTCGACCGCATTCATCGTGTCGGGCAGCTGACGCACACCGGCGAGGGCACCAGCATCGGCTGCGATCTGCAGACGCATGGCGTTGTAGCGTAAGACGCTCACATCGACAGCCAAGGCGCCGACGCCGACAAGGGCGGGCATGGTCAGCGCTGAGAGGATCGTGATGCCACCCTCTTCGTTGCGCCAGAACCCCCTCATCACCGTGTCTCCTGCGGCAGAGTAGCGGAAGCGGTCATCGACCGGCTGCCGTAGAGGCTCGCGAAGAAACTCGTCGGCGCTGCGCTGGTCAGAGGGATCGCGGCTGTGACGAGATAGCGGGTGGCATTGGCGGGATCTTTGTCGGCCGTGACCGTAGCCCTGACCTGTGCCCATCTCGGGAGCGCCGCCACGACGGCGTCATGCGCTACCGTTGTCGTGATCCGACCGAGCGCGAGTTGCCGCGCTTCGCTCCACACGGCCTGCTGCGCGGAGATCAGCGTGAAGAAAGCGAAAGCGAACTCACAGATCGCCATCATCAGGCCGATGAACAAGGGTGCGACCAAGGCGAACTCGACAGCGGAGGTGCCCGAGCGCTCCGATCGCCATCTGCGCAAGAGCTGCCGTATCATCGTGAGAGCCTGAAACATCATAACCGGAACAGTATACGAGCCCCGGTGGGCCACTTAGTATCTTTTAGCGTTCTCCAAGCATGTGTTTATAGCGATGATTAAAATTCTATAATTGCTTCTACTGGCATTGGCACTGCCTTCACGCGACAGATTAAAGCGCGGACTAACCTGACCCGATGCCTCGGAGCTGGGCTTACCGAAAGGTTGGACAGTCGCATGGGGTAACCCCTGGCGGGTCCATTCTCCCAAGAAGCGAAGCCTTTAAAAAATCGCACCGTGGTCCATGTTGATCTTCATGACGAGGTCTGTGCCCTATCGCTTAGACGGCTCTGGAGCCGTACCAGGGAAATGCTTAGCCGTCGGACCTCCTCGTAACGCGTTTCCGCGTGCGGGGGCTTGATCGCGGCCTGGGTTTCCAGCTGGTGGGCCGTAGCAACGAGCCGGCGCAAGGGGACGGTCACCCAGTTCGCGATGAGGAACAGGAGCGCCGTGGCGACAAGGGCGCCTAAGCCCAGTTGGAACCAAAAGGATCGCACCAGCTCCCGCGTCGGGGCCAGTGCGCTGTCAACATCCTCCCGTACCAACATGCTCCAGCCGAAACTCGGCAGATCACCATGTCCGACGGTGGGTACAGTCACGGTCATATAGTCGCGTCCGTCAGGCCAGCGCTCACGGTGAACGGTGGTCCCGGTTGCGCGCCCTGCGGCGGTCGCCGCGCCGACTGTGAGAGGCTTTTCGACGAGATCGGGAGGCCCGAACAAGACACGCTGATCCCGGGCTATCAGGATGACGTCGATACCGGGGGCGCTGAGGCTCCCGAGGGTGTCGACAACCCAGTTCCAGTCGACGTGGGCGCCAATTACACCTCCGATGCTACCATCTTTCCGGCGAATTGGCGCCGAAAGATCGATAAAGCGCATGGGATCGCGGCCGTTGCCGAGCAGCTTAGCGAGAAGTTGTGCCTCGTGGACGTCCCCCGCGACAGGGGCCGAGAGACCAAGCCGGAACCAAGGGCGCTGGGCCACACTCTGCCCCTCGAGAAGGCCGCCGCTTGCGACCAGCACCTTGCCCTCGACGTCAGCCACGCCGATCCAGGAGTAGCGCTTATCGAGATTGCTCAGGAGCGTAATGTCCTGGCGCAACTCGTCGGGGTGCTCCAGCTCGATAGAACGAGAGAGGCCGTCGACATCTTGCCAGAGCTGGTGAAGACGCCTACCGAGCTGGTCGGCGCCAATCTCTCCGCGGGTCTGCAGCTTCTCGGCAAGCAGCGTTTCGGTCTGCTGCTGCAGGCCTCCAGCGTAGATTGAGCCGGCCACAAGCGCCGGTATTATCGTCAGGAAAGCGCCTCCGAAAAAGACAACTCCCTTCAGGCTGATCCAGGCCTTTGCCATCTTGCAGGTCCTCGTGATGTCAGCGGCTGAGATTGCGAGCGAGATTGCGCACCATCAGCGCGACGTCCCCTCGGCCCGTGCCCGGATTGCCGGCTGCGGTGTGGAGTTGACGGATGATTTGTTCGCGCTGCCCGGGGTCGGGTGCTAGAGCGACGCGGCAGCCATCCTGGGTCTCGGCGAGCACGCGGGCCGGCACGGCCCCGATCCTGGGGAGAACCAAGTCCCCCTCGGTCCCTGGCGCAAGGCCCACGAGGCCACTCAGGCGGGCACCGCCGGTGCCGAGATTGATGAGCCAAGCCTGGAGACGGCGCGTCCCGACCACCAACTCCACCCGCTCAACCTGCTGCCGCATCGGCCGGTTAGGCCGCGGCCGCTCAATGCACGCCGCGATTGTGATGGCGAGCACGGCCAAGTTGTAGAGCGTCCAGAACAAGATGATGACCCGACCCTCACCCGCTACCTGACTGAAATTGAACACGAAGTCCGAGGTAAGCGAGAGGACGAGGCCTGCCAGGGTTAGCACCAGAAGGACAAGGAACGGCCGCATCAGCGGCCATTGCACAACTGTGCGTGTCCGATCGCCACCCTTTGCGGTAACGCGAAATTTGTGAGGGCCTGGCGTCAGCAACCCGGTCGTCACGGCTCGGGTGATCGGCCAGGCAGCAAGCAGCTGCGAGACGTCGATCAGGATCGGCATGAACAGGCCGTTTGAAAGCCAGTTCAGCGTCATGATCGTAGCGATATAGTAGGGCAGGTAATACGACACGATCTCTTCGACAGTCGCGTTCACCACCGTGATACCGAGATACCAGTAGAGCAGCGGGCAGAAGAGGCTGGCGAGGCGGAACGGGAACGTCGTGCTCCAGTAAAGGAGTGAATCGATCACGCTGAACCGATGTCGCAGCGGGAGGCCGCGTCTACCGAGAGGGGGATAGACGTTGCGGATGATCTGCATCATGCCGAGACACCAGCGGCCCCGCTGGACAATGTATTCCTGCAGGCCTTCGGGCGCGAGACCCTCAGTAAGTGCCTCGTTGAGGTAGACTGTCTGCCAGCCCGTCTCGGCGAGCCGCAGGGTGAGAAGAAAGTCCTCGGTGACACTCTGGGTCGGCAGGCCGCCGATAGCCTGCACGGCGGCGGCGCGCACCATTGAGGAGGTGCCGCAACAGACCGCAATGCCCCAAGCATCTCGCGACGGCTCGACGTTGTCGAAGAAGTGGCGCTGTTCGTCCGGGTAGGCGCTACTTATACCGAGATTGTGCTGGACCGGGTCAGCGTTGAAGAAGTGCTGTGGCGTCTGCACTAGGCCCACGCCCGAATCGTGGAACAGGGCGAGTGTCCGGCTGACAAAGTCGTGGTGCGGCACGAAATCGGCGTCGAGAACCGCGATGAAATCAGGCGGGTCGGTCTCGGCCAGACGCTGGGTAAGTGTAAAGTTGATGTTGCCAGCTTTGGCATGGGCGTTGTCGGGACGAACGCGATAGTCGACCTCGTGACGCGCGCAGACTTCCCGCAGCCAGTCGCGGCGGCCGTCATCTAGCACGAAGATCCGGGTTGCAGGGTGGTCGAGGGCTTTACAGCCGACGATGGTACGCTCTAGGACCTCCAACTCCTCATTGTAGGTTGCCACGTAGACGTCGACTAGGGGCGGCGGGTCCGGTGCCCACCATTGAGCATGGCGGGTCGCCTCCTCGCTGCGCTCCCGCACCCGCGTCAGGATTAGGAACGCCAACGTGGAGGAGACAACGGTTAAGCCTTCCAGGCCGGCAAAAGCCCAGGCTATCAGCGGCTCAGGCGCGACGGCGAAGGGCGGCACTGTGTCGGTAAAGCGCCAGGCCATATAGCGCCAAGCGAGGAGTGTAGCGATCCCGAGTAGCACTGTGCGCCAGAACGTGCGGGTGCGGTCGAGGAGCGGCAGAACGAGGAGGCCAGCCCCAAGAACCACAGCCGCAGCCGCAAAGGCCGATAGAAGGGGCGAGACCGTCAGCACGGCTCGATGTCTCTTCGGGCTGGCGATTTCGTCGCGCGAGCCATGTCGGATTTACTCGACATCGATTTACAGCCCAAAGCGCGTTGCGAAGGCCCGAAACGCCCCAAGCGGTCCTTGCGTGAAGATCACCCGACCGGTGCGGCCAACCGCGCAGCCCGCCTCAGATTGCGCGGCAAGGGCCGGAACGTTCAGGGTCACGTCGAAGCGCTTCAGGTGCTCTGTGCTTGGACCAACGGCGAGGTTTGCGTAGAGCCCAGCGGCACCCGACCCACCAAGACGCGTGATCGTCGCGTCGAAAACCCGGTCGTCGCCGTAGAAGCGGAACTGGGCTGGCGCGCCGAGGCGGAGGCCATCGTAGAGCGACTCGGTGACGCTCGCGGTGACTATCAGGCTCGAGCAATCGACGAGGCGCATCAGGTCCTGGCCGCGTCGGACATACTCGCCGTCGTCGACTAAGAAGTCCCAGAGTACGCCCGGCGCGCGCGCCTTGAGCACTGCCGAGGTAAGCTTGTTGATCCGGACTCGCTCGGCCGAGATCTGCGTCTCGGCCTGGGCCATACGGGCGATGAGCTGATCTTCCTCAACGCCTAGCTCGGAGATACGCAGGTCGAGCTCTCGGACCCGCTGCGACGACGAGGGGGCATCGTTGTAGGAATCGCCGATGAAAACGCCGTTGCGCGCTGAGGCCAACTCGGTGCGAAGGTAATTGCCGCGTTGGCGGGCGCTTTCCAAATCTTGTTTGGCGACCTCCGATGTCGAGCGAGCCTTGTCCAGGTTGGCGGCACTCTGGACGCCGCGCTCACTCAGCTCGTTCGTCCGCCGCCATGAGGCGTCCGCCTCCTTCAACCGGGCGTTGGCGGCCTCCTGTGTGGCCTCCGCTTCGGCGATGCGCGCCTCGATCTGGCGCACACGCCCTTGCTGGTAGTCGGCGACCTGTACCTCATAGCTCTTGCGCGCGGCCCTGAGATTGGCACGCTGGCTCTTGATCCGCTTGAGGTCCAGCCCCTGCACGTCAAGGCCGCGCTGAAGGTCAATCAGGCGAGCTGTATCGAAGCGGTCGTCTAGGATGCTGGCGACGGTCTCACCTGCCCCGACCCGAGCTCCGATGCTGCGCAGGGACAGTGAGACCTCACCCTCGACCGGCGCGCGTACCACTGCCATGCGGGCGTTCACGGTGGCATCCGCAGAGGTGCCAGCGAAGTGCTCACCTAATAGAATGTACAGCCCTGCGAGGAGCAGAAGGGTGCCGAGTAAGGGTTTGATCACGCGCATGGATTTTCAGGGAACTAGGCAAAGGGAAGAGGTAAGTGCGAATAGGCTTGACGAGCTGTGTCCCCGCTCCGAGTCCCCTCAGCCGATGCGAGCCGCAAACGACGCAGATGCGTGACGCAGCGTACAGAGGCGGGTTTACAAAAACTTAAAATGCCTCTTTAGGATTTGAGATAACAATTTCTGATATATTCGCAAATCTTTCGAATGTGAGCCTGATTTCTCATGAGATGAAAAGCTTGCTATCTACTTGAGATAAAATCGTATGCGCCGCTTATTGGATATTATGCGTAATCTGGACTTTTTATATAGAACATCGTTGAGAAGGCTTCACGCCGGGTAGCGGTGCAGATCAGGTTGTGATCCGCGCCTGGGGTTTAGAGGCTGAGGAGGATGGGATGGCCGCTCGTGTGCCGCTGCGGCCAGACTAAAGTGCCGAGGCCTTGCGAACTCTGGCCAAGAGCTCGCGCGATCCGGATTAGACCCGCCGCCTGCTGGCGCAGTCCGCGATTGACGCGGGCGGCTTGCGCACCGAGGCGTCGGCTCTCGGCTCGTCCGCGCGATCGCGCCCAGGTTCTGGACGCCATCCGGCTTGTAAGAAGTCTTCCCCACCCGCCTGGCAGCAATCGCGCAGGCCACGGACGGCAAGCCGGTAATAGCCAGATTTCCATGAGGCCCGGGTCGGACAGAAGAACACCATCACACGCCCTTGCGTCCGCCGCGGGACGTGTCCGGCAGCCCCACAGGACCCGCGCACCTCCGTCCGGAGGTAGCACTAAAGGCCGATAAGCTGAGCTGCTGCAAGGACCGCTTCGGAGACGCCGCCGAGATCGGCTAAGCAGCCGCAACGGGCGCCAAGCCGAATGTCCGGTCCTACGCGCCAGCGATCCGACATGACGTAGTCGGGCCGATTACGGCTCGTCTGCTTTCGGAATGCAAACGCCAGAAGCAAACGTGTCGTGCTGCTGCGTTTCGCATCGTTGCAAACCGAAGGCCCTTGGGTCAATGCTGTGCCTTCTTCATATAGATAAGGACCAGAGTGTGAGCGTAAGGAGTCAATGCGTCATAGATTAAGCGGGTATCACTACCGCCAATACGCCACCCAATGACATCGTCGGATCAGCGAGCCCGTTGTAAGCTCTCATGCGGGCTGCAGGGCTGCAGCCCTCAACTCGCGCCGGCGTGTGCGGCGACCCGGTTCCGCAGTTGAATCTAGCCAGATGACCAGCGCTAGAGCCACGAGGGCAGGCGCACCGAGCGCCAGGAACGCTCCAGTCCAGCCAAGCAGAGACTGCGCCAGGCCGCCGTACCAGGCGGACAGTGCTCCGCCGATGCCCTGCACCGCGTTGACGGTGCCCAGCGCTGTCTGGGTGCGACCCGAGCCCCAGGTCAGATCCGCTACCACCACCGGCACGGCAACGCCGACGATGCCGGAGGCGACGCCGTCGAAGATCTCGGCTGAGAGCAACCACACCGGATCGTCGATGAAGGCGGACAGCGCCGCACGCACCGGCAGCACCGCCAGCGCCACGAGCAGCAGTTTGCGCCGTCCGCGCTTGTCCGCCAGCGAGCCCGCGAACAGCGCCACCGGGATCATCACGAGCTGTGCCACCATGACGTAACGAGCCGTCCAGGCCGTGGCGTCGCTGCCGGCCGCAACAAGCTTCTGCCCGAGCAGGCTCAGCATGCCTCCATTGCCGAGGTTGAACAGAGCAAGTGAAATCGCCAGTACTAACAGTTTGCGGTTCGAGAGCACGCTTCGGGTGGTCGCCCGTTCCGGCTTGTCGTCAGGATCGTCTTCCTTCCAGCCGACCGCACGGCGTCCGTTGTAGCAGTGCCCCGGGGTCGTCACGCTGGCCGCGATGGCCAGCAGGGCCATGGCACCGAGCACCCAGAAGGCCACAGCCGGTCCGAGACGAGCGGTGCCGAAGCTGATGAGGCCGGCCGCGATCAGGATGCCGAGATGGTTATAGGCTTGGTTGCGTCCTTGCTGCTTCGGAAAGCGGTCCTTGCCGACGATGCCGAGGGTCAGCTCGGTGACAGCGGGTAGAAGGAGCACGCCGCCGGCCGCCGCCAGCATCTGGGCGGCGAACACAGCCAGGAACGACGTGGCGGGCAAGACCAGCATCGTGCCGGCGAGGATGGCCGCACAGGCGCCGGCGATGAGGAGGCGGGGGCGCCCGATCCGGTCGACGAGCGCGCCGGCTGGACCGCTGAGGAACAGGGCACCGACCCCCACCAGCGTTGTGACGAACCCGACCCGCGCCGGCGACCAGCCGCCGGTCTCAGCCAACCAAGTGCCCAGGAAGGGCCCGAGTCCCCCCTGGATGTCGCCGGTGAACACGTTGATGAGCGAAAGATGCGTGGTGGCGAGCATGGGACCGGCGGGATAGGTGTGCCATGTCCGGTCACCGAGAGGCGAGAACCCACCCCATCGGTCCCGGAGGGGAACGTGACCTCATAAGCGTCCGAATGATGCATACGGTTCCGCTTGCGCCCCCATGGCGCCTCGTTCGCGCGGCAGTCCGGCGCCACCCAATTTCCCGCATCGCTCTCATTCGCTTTGGGCTGCCGAAACGCCTGTGCCGAAGCCTTCGCTCGCCTCCGCGACGAGCTGCGCTCCAAAAGCGGCCAACAGGGCTCGCAGGGTCTCAACGGACGCGTTCGCCTCTGCCAAGGTCAACAACCCGCCGCATCGGTACACCGAACCTGAGCTGAGAACTGCCAAGACTGCAAACCTCCCATCCGGGCAGTCGACGAAGCGGCAAGTCACCGTTTGTGCCATCCTCATCTCCAACGGTCCGCGACGAAGCCCGCAACGTGGAAGCCGGCTTTAACTATCCGTCCGCCCTGTGACCCGGAAGACACGGGGATCGGATGCAGCCGCCCTAGAATGAGTCAGCACCGACTGGAGTTGACCCGGTCTCGTGGAGCCCTTCAGACTTTCCGCACGAGGTGCGCTCCATGCCTCATACACGCCCGTCCTACGCCCCCGAGTTCCGCCGTCAGATGGTCGAATTGGTCCGCGCCGGACGCGACCCGGCTGATCTCGCCCGCGAGTTTGAGCCCTCCGCCCAGGCCATCCGCAACTGGGTCGCTCAAGCCGACCGCGGTGAGAGCTGTGGCGCCTCCAAGAGTGACGTCCTGGCGCTCGCCGAGCGGGAGGAACTGGCCCGTCTACGCCGCGAGGTGCGGCAGCTTCGGTTGGAGCGCGACATCCTCTCAAAAGCCGCGGCCTGGTTCGCACGGGAGAGCGGCGCGGTTCCGTCGGGCTCTTCCCGTTCATGAGCGCGAACCAGGCCGTCTTCCCCATTGCGGCCATGGCACGCGTGCTCGGCGTGTCGGATGCCGGCTATCACGCTCGGCGGCAGCGCGCGCCCTCCGTCCGTGCCGTGGCGGATGCCGCGTTGTTGAAGCAGATCCGCACCGTTCACGCTGGGTCGGGCGAGACTTACGGCGCGCCGCGCGTGCACGCTACGCTGGCAGCGCCGGGCGCACGACACGGACGCAAGTGCATTGCGCGGCTGATGCGCGAGGCGGGCCTTGTCGGCGTCAGCCGCCGGCGCGGAGGCGTCGTGACCACTCGACGCGACCGGGAGGCCCGCCCCGCGCCCGATCTCGTGGACCGCAACTTCTCGGCCGAGGCCCCCAACCAGCTCTGGGTAGGTGACATCACCTTCGTGCCGACCGCCGCGGGCTTCCTCTACCTCGCCTTGGTGGTCGACGCCTAGAGCCGGCGCGTCGTGGGCGGGTCGATGGCCAGCCACCTGCGGACCGAACTCGTGCTCGACGCACTGGAGATGGCCATCATGCAGCGCCGGCCGCGCGATGTGATCCACCACTCCGACCAGGGATCGCAATACACGTCGCTGGCCTTCGGTCGCTGCCGCGAAGCGGGCGTGCGGCCCTCTATGGGCTCGGTGGGCGACGCCTACGACTGTGAGAAGGTGCGTGCAGCCTGGAAGGCCTGACCCGTGCTTACGATTGACCACGTGTCATGGCGTTGATCTGTCGGCCCTCCAGGCTGCACCCGGGGCGTCACGAGACGTGACCTGATAGGAGCTTGAGGGAGTGCCGTCCCGTCACAGTCCTGTCCGCTCGCAGATCGCCTTCGGGTTCTATGGACTTGCTTCAGTTCAGTGGAGAGCGGTTTGGTGGGCGATGCCCCTCTCGAACTGGGTGGGGCTTGTGAAGCCGAGTGCCGAGTGACGGCGTCGGGGATTGTAGAAGCCATCGATGTGACGGGCCAGCGCGTCGATAGCCTCGGCTCGCGTCTGGAACGCGGTGCGCCAGACCAAAGGGCACGTCGCAACGCAGCCAGTGCAAGTTCCTTGTGAAGGCGATCGCCCACCGCCCAGCCCACGACCCGTCGGGAGTACAGATCGAGGACCACCGCCAGGTACAGCCAGCCCGG
>NZ_JBFUGA010000124.1:0-15886 GCF_056403155.1 Methylobacterium sp. P3_A11 | reverse complement strand
CCAATGGCCAGGTCGAGCGCATGAACCGGACCCTCAAGGACGCGACCGTCAAGCGCTACCACTACGACAGCCACGACCAACTGCGGGAACACCTCGCCGCTTTCCTGGATGCCTACAACTTCGCCCGGCGGCTCAAGACCCTACGCGGCCTCACGCCATACGAAGCGACCTGCCGAGCCTGGGCAGACGACCCAGGCCGGTTCAGATACGACCCAACCCATCTCACCTCGGGACTGAACACCAGCAGGAATCTCGATCTCGACGACCTCTCCTTCGTCGTCAATGATGGTCTCGTATCGTGCGCCGTTCGCGTAAATTTCGTCCTCTCGACGGCGCAGCTCCGAAGCAATCTGCTCGTATGCGTCGTCACCCGGTTGCCCGGCTTCTGATAGCACCTTCGCCCACCCTGCGGCTTCCTGGAGGGTCGAGCCTTTTCGGCCGCCCAGGGTCTCCCACCCCTTTGCAATGCGGGCTTTGAATTCGCGGACCACCGGTACCTTCAGCACGTTGGCCGAAAGCAGGGACTTGGTTTGGAGGCAGCGCTTGAGCCGGTTGCCAAGCTGGGGCCGTAGCAAAGCCGGCACGCCCATCGTCACGCGGTAATAGCCGTCGTGAAGCTCCAGATAGGCGTTTCTTGGGTCGGGCCGGCGAGGCACTGGGATCACCGAGGCGTTATGGGGACATATGTCCCCGATTTGTCCCGGAAAGCCCAACCCTATCAAGCTCTTCGTTGGTTAATAAAGACTTAGCTGCCCCTTTCGGACACTCCCTCCGTCTCCGCCAAATCGTTGTTCGCCCCTGTTCACCCCTGTGCGAAACCGCTTTATATCGAAGGCGGTTAGGCGGCCGAGCCGGATTTCGACGTTCGCCTACGTTCGCCACAATCCGCGTTTTCCGCTGGGGTAGTTGCTGGGGGTTCGGCGGATACTATGGTACGCGCCGTCAACAAGCTCACCGCCCGTACCGTCCAAACCGCTGGTCCTGGTCGATTCGGCGACGGTGGTGGCCTCTACCTCGTCGTCGACCCAAGCGGCGCACGCCGCTGGATCTTCCTCTATCGTTGCAACGGTAAGCAGCGAGAGATGGGCCTTGGTGGTGCACATGTCGTCACCCTGGCCGACGCCCGCCGCAAGCGCGACGAGGCCCGCCGGCTGCTCGCAGACGGCCTCGACCCACTTGAGGCCCGGCGCAAGAATGAGGCACCCGCAGCTCCAGCCATGACCTTCGGCGCATTCGCCGATCAACTCGTGCCCGAACTGGCCAAGGGCTTCCGCAATGCCAAGCATGCCGCGCAGTGGACGAGCACACTCAACGCCTACGCTTCAAGCCTCCGATCCAAGCCCCTCGACGCGATCACGACCGACGACCTGCTCGCAGTGCTCCGACCGATCTGGACTACGAAGGCGGAAACCGCCTCGCGCGTTCGCGGGCGCATCGAGAAGGTGCTGGACGCCGCCAAAGCGAAGGGGCTGCGCACGGGCGAAAACCCGGCGCGCTGGCGTGGCCATTTGGATCAGCTTCTCTCCAAGCGCCGCAAGCTCACACGCGGACACCATGCCGCACTCGCCTACGAGGCTGTGCCAGCGTTCGTCGCGGAGCTGCGCAGGCGGGACGGTGTTGCCGCGCGGGCGCTGGAGCTTGCGATCCTGACCGCAGCTCGCGTCGGTGAGGTCGTTGGAGCGCGCTGGGATGAAGTTGATGTCGCGGCCAAGCTTTGGACTGTCCCGGCCGCGCGCATGAAGGCCGAACGCGACCACCGGGTTCCTCTCACAGACCGCGCGCTCGCGATCCTTGCAGAGATGGGGCAGGTTTGTCGCGGGTCCTACGTGTTCGAAGGCTACCGTAGCGACCGGCACCTCTCGACGGGCGCGTTCGACGCGCTGCTTGAGCGCATGAAGGTCAAAGCGACGACACACGGCTTTCGCTCGTCGTTTCGGGATTGGGCAGGAGATTGCACGGAGTTCCCACGAGAGGTCGCGGAAGCGGCGCTTGCTCATGCGGTCGGGGACAAGGCGGAGCAGGCGTACCGGCGAGGTGACGCGCTGGCGAAGCGCCGTGCGCTCATGGAGGCATGGGCGGCATATCTTGCGACAGGCGAACCGAGCCGCACGCCGCCCTCAGAGACAAAGCAGCCATGATCAGAAGCAACCGCGATTGAAAACCTTATTGTTGCATTTACTGCCCAGAAAGGCCGCTACATGGCGCGCGCGACATCGTTCCGAAAACGACTTTCTCCACTGAAAGTCCCCTTTGAGCAACCGGAAGAACTAGCGGTAAGATTCGCAGATCGGGTCGGCCGGGTTCTCTACGACAACAACTGGTCGGCGATTGAAAGGAGCAAGCTCAATCATCGGGAAGCGCCACCCTCTGCTGGGAGCAATGAGGATCTTGCTTCAACGGTTCGCGATCAAATCATTGTCGGCTTGCGTCTTGGAGCTCTGACTGCCTCGGTACGGCTGACAGTTTCTACTTGGCAGGCAGTTCGGCAGCCCCTCAACAGGAGGATGAGGACGAAGCGACTTGCGCATTCGATGGAGACGACGATCCCCTATGGGGAGATGATGGTTCACCGAAATCCCGACAATTCCGGATAAAGCCAGACTATTGGGAGGCTCCCGAGCACGATCTGGACATAGACTGGCTTGGATCTAAGATAACGCTTCCGACAACATATCTCTCTGATGATTCCTGGGCGCCGCGACGTGATCGCCCTATCATTGAAACATGTAAAGTAAATCTTATTGAACGGGGCGCGCCATTATACATTCGCCTCCCGCATCGAGCTTTGCACGAATTTATCAAGTATTCTGATATGCCAAGCCACGAGTGGCTAGCCCGCTACAAAATATACCGAGAGCAAGGCCGGGCCGAGGTGCCGGCTGTTTTGTGGCGCTACTTGGCGGTTGGCGGTTACAACAAAGAAAACGCCCCAGCCGCTGAGGAACTATCGCGAGTTGCGCTTGATTATTTGAGAGCACAAGGTTTTGAAGAGCCCGGCGATAAAAGCACAGCGAAGGCGCGCAACGCCAGCCTTGCAGAAATGGCTCGCTCCGTCCGCGAGCAGTTCATGGACCTACACCCTAATCTAAGCGCTTCCGTCCTTGTCTCCGGCAATCCGCGCGCTCACCGGCGGAAATCATAGGCCCGCACCAGCGGGGGGAGCTTAGCTCGACTTTGGCCAATTGGACGGGTGATCGAGTGGGCTGAGGTGACGAAGCAGGCGTGAGGGGTAGGCTGGTGGCGTCCCGGCCCAGAGACACCGCCATGCGGCTCCTGCCTGCCCGCTTCGCCGGGATCATCCTGGCGTTCGCACCGCTGTTCGTCCACCGCTCGTGGCGCCATGCTCAGCCGTTGCTGATCGGCGCGATCCTGACGCTGCGCCGCCGCACGGTGACGAGCGTCCTACGCATCCTGGGTCGTGCGCAGGAGCGACGGTTCGTGAACGTCCACCGCATCCTCAGCCGCGCGGCCTGGTGCCCACGCTCCGGCAGCCGCATTCTGCTCGGGATGCTGATCTCAGCCTTCGCGCCGCGCGGTCCAATCATCCTGGCGCTCGACGACACGATCGAGCGCCGCCGCGGCAAGCGGATTGCGGCCAAGGGTATCTACCGTGATCCGGTCCGCTCCTCCGACAGCCATTTCGTCAAGGCGAGCGGGCTGCGCTGGATGAGTTTGATGTTGCTGGCTCCGATCCCCTGGGCGGGGCGCGTCTGGACGTTGCCGTTCCTGACCGCGCTGGTGCCGTCAGAGCGCGCCTGTCGTGAACGGGGCCGTCGGCACAAGCCGTTGCTCAACGTCGGTGGCCAACTCGCCCTCCAGGTCCGACGCTGGCTGCCGAGGCGCGACCTCGTCGTGGTGGGCGACAGCGGCTTCTCGGCCTTGCTGTTCCTCGACGCGATGCGCCGCGCTCGCATCACGGCGATCACCCGCCTGCGGCTCGACGCAGCACTCTACGATCCCGTCCCGCCGCGCCCGCCCGGCACGATCGGGCGCCCGCGGACCAAAGGCGCGCGGCTGCCGACGCTCGCCGCGATCCTCGCGGCCGAGGACACGCGCTGGCACGCGGTCGTGGTGCCCGGCTGGTACGGGGCAGGCGAGCGCATGATCGAGATCGCCTCGGACACCGCGGTGTGGCGGCACGGTGGCCTGCCCGTCGTGCCGATCCGTTGGGTCCTCATCCGCGATCCCGAGGGCCGCTTCGCACCGCAGGCTCTGCTCTGCACAGATCTCGACCGCGAGCCGGTGCAAATCGTGTCCTGGTTCGTGCAGCGCTGGACCATCGAGGTCACTTTCCAGGAAGCGCGTGCCCATCTCGGGGTCGAGACGCAGCGGCAGTGGTCAGATACGGCGATTGCCCGCACCACACCCTGCCTGCTCGCCCTGTTCTCGATCGTCACACTGCTGGCCGCACGCCTCTCGGCTCGCCAACGCCGACGCGTCGCGACGGCCGCGTGGTACTCCAAACCGCGCCCGACCTTCGCCGACGCTCTGGCCGCCGTGCGCTGTGCGATCTGGCGTGAGCGGACTTTGGCGACATCACCGCGCCGACGCGCCCGAACAAAACCCCGCTTCCGTTTGCCAGCGCCCTGGGCCTATGCGCTTTGCCACGCCGCATGAATGGCCAAAGTCGAGCTAAATCCCTCGTAAAATTGATGTGCGATGGCCGAGCGCGTCCCTGACCTCGACGCAAGTTGCCAAGCGCCGGAGCGTGGATCGGCAACCTGGGTCGACTCGAGCCGAGCCGCCGTTACCTGCCCCGAGGCCGGCCAGCCAAGACCGGCCGGGCTCGCAATCAGCTCCTCGCCTCCCTCGCTCGTCCCGGCCAGATCGAGGCGACAAGCAACGGCACCGAGCGGCTGTGCGCCTGTTCAGCGTACAGCAGAACATAACCAGCGGCGACGGTGTGATCTGGGGGCCGAGGGCAGCGCCACCATCCGCACTCTCGTCGACACCGCGCACCCCAACGGGAGCAGCGCCTGCCTCACCATCCTCAAAATCATCGGCGCGCGATCCGTACCGTCACAGGCGTGGGTTACTGCCGTTGGCGTGTCTGACAGGAACGTCTGAGCGCATTTTTCGCCGTCAGACGGAAAACCGTTCAAACGCATGCTCTACCATTCGCATGCGTTCGACATCGACCTCCCCCGCCCTTAACTTCCCCTTGCCGCTCGCGGTGCGGCTCTTATCCGTCTCGGAAGCCTGCGCGCTCCTGGGCATCAGGCGAACACGCTTTTACGAGCTGCTGAACGGCGAGCAGTTGAATGCCGTTAAGCTCGGCCGTCGGACCCTCGTCAGGTCGGACGAACTCGAACGGTTTATCGAGGCGCTTGCGGAAACGTCGGCAAAGCGCGCGTCCGGCAAAGCACTGCGATGAGCGCGACACTCATCGCCAACCCGTGTGCGGCGCTGACGGGGCTGAACGCTGCGACAAGCCACGAACGCACGCCTTCCGACCCTCGAAGGTCATTGCACGAAGGACGATGTCTCAAGCGCGCTCGGGACAGCCCCCCACCACCAGAGATTCGGCATAGCCGGCATCCCGCGCCGCCCGCCGTGTTGCCTTTCGAATTGGTGTTCCCGCAGCACCGCCACAACGCGCGTAGCGCACTTCACGCCTGACCATGTTGGATAAGGTCGAACCCAAGCTATTCTCAACAGAGGTGGATATTATGAACCGCTTTCTCGAATCGAGCAACGAAAAAGAATCTCAAGACAAAACAAGACACAATCCTGTAGAAGAAGCTGAAGCAATTCAAAGCGAATTCAAGAAACTCGACGAAGGGCACCGTGACGGAATATGCTGACTGATTGAGAAAGCAGTCAAAAATTGCGTCCGCTTAAAGAAAAATGACACATAAGTTGGGAAGTTTTACGACCTGCCTTTTTGGGGAAAGCGAACGAATGCTCCAAATTCAAGCAAGTTACTGCTGCACTGTATGCAGCATATGGTAGATGCGCCCACTTCCGAGTCGCCTAGATACAACTCTGCGAGTGAGTACCCGGCAGTTGCAAAAATTCTGTTCAACGAGGATGTACAGCCTGATGAGATGTACGGCGAGTTGAAGAGACGCGGCGGTTCCTACGCGGTAATTCGAGCTAACAGAGAGCAATCAGGCGAAGATCAGAGCGAGCCCGACGAGCTTGATGAGCAGGAGGAACAGGATGACCTTGATGATGATTTCGATGGTCCGAACACGCGCCGAGCGACGACAGGTAATTCGCCTATCTCGTCTGGCCCCCCTCTAGTCCCCGGGCAGCGATCACCACAATCTGGCTCGGGTCAGGGGCCGACGAAACCGCCGGCAGACCGCGTTCAGCTGTTTAGAAAAAGTGAGCATCTAGCAATTGGAGACCATGGGTTCCGAGAGAAATTTTATCGCATGCCTTTGTACTCAAGACATTGGACCCTAATCGAGCGGATCGACGATGAAGGTGAGTACCCTCGATTCGACATCGTCGACGTAGATACGAGGACATAGAGGCGTCCGATAGGTAATCGCATTCGAGGGCGGCCGGGGCTGCACGGCCGCTTTTCTCGGGAGATGACCAAAATTCCGGGTACCGGAAATTCTGCAATTTGCGGGCCGTCTAGCGAAGTTCGATCCAGTCCGCATGCGACACGGCGTTGAAGCAAGTTCCGCATACGGTTCGATCAACTTGTGCCCGCTGTGTATCAGGCTACACAGTCTCGCAATTCTGTGAAGCTGCGCGGCAGAATCAACGTGGCGTCTTCGGCAATCAGCCCGTGCCCGACATGTTTGCGAGCATATCCGACCACGTATCCAGTACGTTTGGTGATCGGTTGCACATCGATGCGGATCAGCGGGTCACTGGCTCGCACATACGCAGATTCGCGACGCAGGAGACGCAGGAAATGAGTAATGAGATCGTCCTTCAGCCTTGACCAAGGTGGGATGAAGGCGACGGCGTGCATGTGCCGGCCATCGTTGACAAAGGCATCCCAACGCCCCTGCTTGGCGTGCTTGAAAACCGGCCGGTCAGGGCTGCAAAACCAAATCGGCAGGCGTCCGACCGACGATGGGGCCGTGGGCTTGCGAACGATCCGAGTAACGAGCAGCGCGTACACCCGTTCGACCTCGCGTTCCATTTGCCGGCGGACGCTCGCGTCGGATCCGCCGAATTGGCGGAACATGAAGGTCAAAAGGTATGGGGTCCAACCCTCAGCAACCAGCTGTTCGCCCCAGGCACAATATCCAAGATCAATGCGATTTCTCGTGATGGTCATGGTGCGCTCTCCTTCAAGCTGAAGTGACGAGTGCTTTTACGGGCTGCCCTGATCGACTGCCGGCGTGCCTTGCTATCCTGGCTTTCTAACCTCGATAGGTCTTGCGCTTGCTGGTGTACTGGTCCGGTTTTCGCTCTGGGGCTGTCTTCGTGGTGGGGCAGGTCTCTTTAGCTGGAGGCGGGTACTTGTTGGGTGTCTCGGGTGGTTCAGGTGGCTGGTGGGGGCTGTTCTCAGCGGTTGAACCGTGTTCCGGGCATGGGTTGCCATGTACAGGCACCATTTTTGGCCCCCGCATCGGATCTACGATGTAGTAGGCGCCACTAGCGCTGGCACATCCAGCATTCGCAGCAGCTACATTGTGCTGATCGTTTACGCGACGTCCTGAATCGAGCCGTGAGCTAATTGGCGTGCCTCGGAAGCTCCCCGAAAGGCGGCAGTGGCCGCTCAGGGCCTGCGACGACATCGGAAATTTGCTCGATCTTTCCCAGCGTCGGTTATCCGAGCGCGTGGCGCAAGCAAAGTGCCTGCAATGCGCTCTCGTAAAGGTCTGGGGGCGGTCCCGACCATGCGAAACACGAGACGCGCGATGGACTTCGAAGAAAATTATGGTTGCATATCGATCTCGCGCGGCGAGGTGGTGCGACGGACCAATCGAAATATGAGCAATCTACTTCAGCGGCTTCCGGCGGGCGTGCCCCGCCGTCACTATCATGAAGCTGTTCCAATAAAAGCTGCCGTCGAGCTAGAATTTGAAAGTTCAGCGGAAGAAGCCGCCCGGAAGCTTGATGCGCTGGCCGATCAACTTCGACAGGGCGATTACATGCCTGTCTAACTGCAAACCCTTCCGCCTGAGGCTTTCCGAAGCCTCAGGTGTGTGTGCGGCGCTTGCGGCGGGCGAACCGCTCCAAGGCGAGGCCCTGAACTAACCGCTTGCCGTGCCTACCGCGGAAGCTCAGCGTGAGCCGACCTGTAGTTGCTGCACTGGGTCGGGGACGTAGAATGGATTACGTGATAGTCGCTGCCATAGTGGTCGTCGTCCTGGGGCTTGCCCTCAAGACGCTCGGCATCAATCAGGAGTACGAGCGAGCGGTGCTCTTCCGGCTCGGACGGCTCGGAGTGACAAAGGGGCCGGGCTGGTATTGGCTGATCCCGTTCGTTGACCGCGTCGTGAAGGTCGACACCCGAACAATCACCGTCCAGCTCGAGACTCAGGAGACGATCACCCGCGACGGTGTCGCCGTCAAAGTGAACGCAGTACTCTGGTATCGGGCCGTCGACCCTGCTCGCGTAGTCACAGCCGTCGAGTCGTGGCGCTCAGCGATCATACAGGCCGCCGAGACCGGCATGCGCGACGCTATCGGCCAAAGTGACCTCGACCAGATGCTGAAGGACCGGGTCGCCATCAACAAGCGCCTGCTCGAACTGCTCTCAATGGCGGCTGAGCGCTGGGGCATCGAGATCGACGCTGTCGAGATCAAGGATGTCGATATTCCCGAGCAAATGCAGCGCGCCATCGCGCGCGAAGCCGAGGCGATTCGTGAGAAGCGAGCGCGCATCATCAAGGCCGAGGGCGAGAACGAAGCGGCTCAAAAACTTGCTGAGGCAGCGACGATGATCGCGACCGCTCCGGGGGCCTTGGAGCTGAGGCGACTTCAAACCCTGACGGAGATCGGCGTTGAGCATAACAGCACGATCATCGCGATGCTGCCCGTCGAGCTTCTGCATGCCGCAGCAAAGATCGCCGGGATGCCGGAGGGCGGAGCTGAATAACATTCATCCCTTCGTTTTTGCGCAGCGATGCCGCTGGAAGGAGGCGTTCTGCCCGAATGCGTTTGGGAGATCGCTGAGCGATACGACCTGATCCCGCGTAGCGACTCGCCCAATACCGGCGCGATGGCGTTGTTCATGGATGCGGACCACGGTCTGAAGAAACTGAGCGGTAGAGTCCGGCGCGAGTGCGGTCTGACGGAGAAAATGGTACAGGACGTCGCTGCTTGTGCCGCCATGCTCGCCGATGCTGCCAAAGGTGGCTTCGCTCTGTCCCGAGCAACTGAGCGCCGAACGGGCCGCTACGGCGGGCGATGGCTCCCTGACATCGGCGTTGGCAAAGCCTGACAAATAAATCTGTGTCGACGCGGCCGCCCGCAGCTAGATCGCGGTGCGGCCGCCGCACGGCCCTGACGCAGCTTTCCTCATGAGGAGCAGTTTCGAGGTTTTATGGCGGGGTCTGGCCGAAAGCCGATGGTCTGCTTCAGAGCTGTCTCGCTGCAAAAGCGGACAGCCTCCGACCGCCCCAACTCAATCGCTCATGTGCGAATGTGGGCTTCCCAAAATTCGGACAATTGTTCCGTAGTTATTTTCACACTGATGCGACCATCAATTATCATCCAATGGCGTTTGGATAAACCTATAAGGCAATGTCTTGCAGACCAGATCAACTTTTCTTGCCGATGAACATGCCACCACGAGGCGCAAGAAAACACTTCCAAATTAATTGGTAGAGTTCATCAAACATTTAATGGTGTTTCTGCGGAAATGGACAATACGCTTCAAGACGAAACTAGAACGACGATTGACGCATGAGTTCGGCGAGCAGTGCATTCGGAAACCGTCGAGATTGAAGTATGGCGTAGAAGCGCTCGGTGACTTCATCGATCCGGCAGACCTCGACGAGGAGGCCTGTCGAGAGTTCATCCTGGACGACGATCGGGGGGACGAGGGTCAGGATGCCGCTTTCCCGCGCCATGAGACGAAGCATCGCCATGTCGTCGATCTCCGCGCTGATGAGCGGGTGAACGCCGGCGAGTGACAGGACGCGGTCGAAGGCCGTGCGCACGTCGCTGTCGAGGCTCGGCACTACGACTGGGACGGAGGCGAGATCCTCCGGGAAGCGGAAGGCCGGCCGGTCCTCGTCCGGCTTGGCGACGAGGCTCACCGGCTGCTCGTCCAAGAGGTGACAATGCAACGGCGATCCGACGTCGCGGCGCACTGCGGTGGTCGAGAGGACCACGTCGATCGTGTGCGCCTCGAGTTGGGCCAACAACTCGCGCATCGTGCCCGAGCGGACGACGAGCTCGACATCGCTTCGGCCGAGCAGCGGCCGCAGGAATTCCAGCTGGAAATTCCGGGACAGGGTCGTGAGCGCCCCGACCCGCAGGACGCTCTGCGCCGAGCGAGGGCGGCCCTTCATGACGCTGAGGAGTTCGTCTCCCGTGGCGAAGACGGTGTCGGCATAGTCGAGGGCGATACGGCCTGCCTCGGTCAGGTTCAGGCGCTTGCCCAGCCGCTCGAACAGGTCGTGACCGAGTTGCTGCTCCAACTTCTGGATCTGCACGGACAGCGACGATTGGGACAGGTTCAGGAGCTCGGCGGCGCGTGTCAGGCTACCGGCATGGGCGACCGCGTGGAAAAGGCGCAGATGGTGGTAATTCAGCGTCATGCCGATTCTCTTCGATAGAAGCGAACGATAGCGCAAATAATTTGAATTTTTCAACGGCCTGGAATCCGTATACCTGAAGGGTCGCCCTGTCTTCGCGAGGCGACCATGACTTCACCACTGATCTGGCTGCTTGCAGCCCCTCCCATCCTTTTCCTGGCCCTGGGCCTTGCGCCCGCCTCCTGGGCGGCTCGCTCGCCGGCCGTCGTGGCTCGCTTCGCGCGCTGGACGGCGTCCGGCGCGGTGATCGCCGCACTGATCGCGGCTTTTGCAGTCTGGAGCCATGGTCCATTCGGTTCGGGCTTGGCCGGTGCCGCCGGCCTGGGCCTGCGCCTCACCTGCGACGCCCTCACCGCCGCGATGCTGATCGTGGTCGCTCTCGTCGGCTGGGTCGTGGTCAGCTTCAGCCGGAATTATCTCGACGGCGATCCCGAGCAGGGTTGCTTCTTCCAGTGGCTGTCCCTGACCCTGGCCGCCGTCCTGGCGCTCGTCCTATCGGGCAACCTCGTCCAGCTCGCCCTGGCCTGGATCGCAACGAGCCTGTGCCTGCACCGGCTGCTCGTCTTCTATCGGGACCGGCCGAAGGCACGGCTCGCCGCCCGGAAGAAGTTCCTCATCAGCCGGCTCGGCGACCTGAGCCTGATCGGCGCCCTCGCTTTGCTCTACGGCGTCTTCGGCAGCCTCGATCTCGACGTGATCTCCGGGGAGGCGCAACGGCTCAGGGCGAGCGGGGCCGACCTCGGACTGCTGCACGCGGCGGCTGCTCTCATCGTGGCGAGCGCGCTGCTCAAGTCTGCCCAGTTCCCGTTCCACGGGTGGCTGCCGGAAGTCATGGAGACCCCGACGCCGGTCTCCGCCCTGCTGCATGCCGGGATCATCAACGCCGGCGGCTTCCTCATCCTCCGTCTCGGCGATGTAGTGGTGCTGTCCACCCCGGCGCTCGACGTCCTGGCCATCGTCGGCGGCCTCACGGCCCTGTTCGGCTCGGTGGTGATGCTGACCCAGACGAGCGTGAAGGTCTCGCTGGCGTGGTCGACGGTCGCGCAGATGGGCTTCATGCTCCTTCAATGCGGCCTGGGCGCGTTCTCGGCGGCCATGCTGCACATCGTGGCGCACGCCCTCTACAAGGCGCACGCCTTCCTCTCCTCGGGCAGCATCATCGACCTCGCGCGCGCGGCCTGGGTGCCGGCGGCGACGGGCCGGCCCCATCCCCTGCGCCTCGCCGGTGTCCTCGCGGGCGTCGGAGCCCTCACAGCGGGGATCGGAACCCTGTTCGGGGCCTCGCTGACCGAAACGCCCGGCGTGTTCGCCCTGGGCTTCATCCTGCTGATGGGATTGACGCAACTGGTCGAAGCCTCCCTCCGGGGGCAGCCGACCCTGGGCGTGGTTGCCCGCGTCGTCGGCCTCGCCGTGGCCGTGGGTGTCGCGTACTTTGCCCTGCAACGGGGAGCCGAGGCACTCCTGGCCGGTGCGCTGCCGGCGAACCAGGCCCTGCGTGGTCCCCTGGATCTCGCGATCGTTGCCCTGGCGGTCCTGTCCTTCGCCTTGGTGACGGTGATGCAGAGCCTCCTGCCGCACCGGTCGGCGGAAGCCCTCTGGGCCGCTCTCTACGTCCACGTCCTCAACGGCTTTTACATCAACGCCTTCGCCAACCGGCTCCTTCGGCGGGTCCGGCGGATTTCGCGGCACACGCTCAACCAGGGAGCCGAAACATGACCGAGCAGACCTTCCTTCGTCAGGACCTCAGTGCCTCGGTCGAGAGGATCGAGTTCCCGGACGACCCGGTCCCGTCCGTGGTCGAAACGCCCCGCCGCAGGTCGGTGGAGGCCCTGGTCGCGGCGGTGTGCAAGCGCGTCGCGCCCGTCTGGCCGCTCAGGCACTTCGTGGCGGTGAACCCGTTCCTAGGCCTCACCGACGAAACCTTCACCGACGCCGCCGCCCGGCTCAAGCGGACCACGGGCGCGCAGATGCTGATGCCGCGCAGCTTCTATCGGGAGGCCCTGCGGCAGGGCCGCATCGCGAGGGCGGATCTCGCGGAAGCGCTCTCGCGGAGGACCGGCGGCCGCGTTTCGAGGCTCGCCATCACGGACCTCGAACACGCCCTCGCCCTCGACCCCGCCGAATCCCGGGCGGCAACCACCGTGGCGGAGGTCGCCGCCGCATGCGGGTGCGTCCCGTCCGGCTTCGTCGCCGACGAGATCGGCAAATGGTGCGCGGCGTACTGGGACGAGGGACAGAGTGCATGGCGCATGCCCTGGCGGGACCGCAGGCCCTACTCGGCGTGGCGCCTCGCGGCGGCGCATGACCGGACTCCGGATGTGATGGGCCTCGCGGGCTTCCGGCGACGCGTCGCGGATCTGCCGGAGGACCCTCACGCGACGGTGGCGACCGTTCTGGAGCGACTCGGGGTTCCGGAGGCCGCTCGTGAGATCTACTTGCATTGCGCCCTGGGAACGATCGGGGGCTGGGCGGCCTATGCCCGCTACCAGGGCTGGCAGCGCGAACTCTCGGGCGAGACGGACGACTCGCTCGTCCAGTTGCTGGCGATCCGCCTGGCCTGGGAGGGAGCCCTGTTCGGGTCGATCACCGAACCGGGTTTCAGGCCCGCATGGCGGAAAGCGGTCGGGCGGATGTCCACCCTCGAGACAACGGCTTCACCGGCCGATCGGACCATCGACAGCATCCTTCAGGATGCCTACGAGGGCGGCTTCCAGCGGCAGATTCGGGACCGCCTGACGGCCACGGCGCAGGCTGGGCCGGGCAAGCCGGAACAACGTCCGGCGGTCCAGGCCGCCTTCTGCATCGATGTCCGCTCGGAGGTGTTCCGTCGCGCCTTCGAGACGGCCTCGCCCCGGGTCGAGACGCTGGGTTTCGCCGGCTTCTTCGGCTTTCCCATCGAGTACGTGCCGATCGGCCAGCATCGCGGAGGCGCGCAGTGCCCCGTGCTGCTCAAGCCGAAATTCATTGTCTGCGAGACCGTGCAGGACGCCTCCGACGCCGAGCGTCGCAGGGTGCTCGACCGGCGGGTTGTGCTGCGCCGCGTCCACAAGGCGTGGAAGGCGTTCAAGACGGCGGCCGTCTCGTCGTTCTCCTATGTCGAGACGGCCGGCCTGTTGAGCGGTGCCAAGCTCGTGAGCGACACGCTCGGACTCACCCGGACGGTCGCCCATCCGGCCGAGGTCGGGTTGAGCGACGACATCCGGCGGCGGGTCGGCCCGGACCTGTCTCCATCCGAACTCGCCGGACGGCGGACCGGCTTCACGTCCGGCGAGGGGGTCGCCATGGCCGAGGCCGTGCTGCGCGCCATGTCGCTGCAGGAAGGCTTCGCGCGCCTCGTCCTGCTGGTCGGCCACGGCAGCAGCACTGTGAACAACCCGCATGGCAGCGGCCTCGATTGCGGGGCGTGCGGCGGCCACACCGGTGAAGCGAACGCGCGCGTCGCGGCCTCCATCCTGAACGACCGCGCGGTGCGGGCGGGCCTTGCGGACAGGGGCATCGTCATCCCCGAGGACACGTGGTTCGTCGCCGGCCTTCACGACACCACGACCGACGATGTGAGCCTGTTCGAACTCGACCGTGCCCCCTCCTCCCACGCCGCCGAGATCGAAGACCTGAGGGGCTGGCTCGCCGCCGCCGCCGCCCTGGCCCGGGCGGAGCGCGCGACCCTGCTCGGCATCGCACCCGCCGACCGGAACAGGCTCGCCGCCGCCTTCAACCAGCGCAGCCGAGATTGGTCCCAGGTCCGGCCGGAATGGGGACTCGCCGGCAACGCCGCCTTCATTGCCGCGCCGCGCCACCGCACCCGCGACCTCGATCTCCAGGGCCGCGCCTTCCTGCACAGCTACGATTGGCAACAGGACACGTCCTTCGGCGTGCTGGAGTTGATCATGACCGCGCCGCTCGTCGTCGCCAGCTGGATCAACCTGCAATACTACGGTTCGACCGTCGACAATCGCGCCTTCGGCTCCGGCAACAAGGTCCTGCACAACGTCGTCGGGACCTTCGGCGTCCTCGAAGGCAACGGTAGCGATCTTCGCATGGGCCTTCCCTGGCAATCCGTCCATGACGGAACCAAGCTCGTGCACGAGCCCGTCCGGCTGAGCGCCTACATCGAAGCGCCCAAGGTCGAGATTGAGCGCGTCCTGCGGACCCACGAGGGCGTGCGCCAGCTCGTGGAGAACGGCTGGCTCCATCTGCTCCAGATCGAGGCGGACGGCACGGCCCACCGTTACGGCGGTGCCGGCGCGTGGCAGCCGGGTTGAAGGCGTCGGCCGGGCAAGGGCGCCCGGCCGGATCGTCCCGCCTTGACGAGCCTTGAAAGGCCATCCGTCAGCGCCGTCGCTCCCGGATCAGCCTGCCCTGAAATGCGACCTGAGGGAGAGGAGGCCCATGGATCAAGCGGAACGGGATCCCAATGGCTTGCGTCGCGGCGTCCTGAACGTGCGCATCTTGGTCGACGAAGCAGCGTGCTGGTTCGACGCGACCAATCCGAGGGACGCCTGCATCCTCGTCGAAAGGTTCCTGCGGCATCTGGGGCGGAATGAGCGTCGCCCCGAAATCCATGTCGAAGGGCAGGATCTGCACATGCGATCCCGGGTACTGCAATACATCGATGGAGTGCTTCGCGAGATATGTTTTTGAGAATCTCTATAGACATGACGAGTTTACGTTCTCGACAATATTTTGAGAAACCGATCCGGGAGGGGGAATAGGATGCGATTGATGGTGGAAGCCGTCGAGAGGCGCCGCGACCAGGCTCGCCTCGGCGGCGGCGAGAAACGCGTCGAGGCTCAGCACAAGCGCGGGAAGCTCACGGCGCGCGAGCGCATCGAACTCCTGCTCGACCATGGGTCGTTCGAAGAGTTCGACATGTTCGTGCAGCACCGCTCCACCGATTTCGGCATGGAGAAGCAGAAGATCCCGGGCGACGGCGTCGTCACCGGCTGGGGTACGATCAACGGCCGCACGGTCTTCCTGTTCTCCAAGGACTTCACGGTGTTCGGCGGCTCCCTGTCGGAGGCGCATGCGCAGAAGATCGTGAAGGTCCAGGACATGGCGCTGAAGATGCGCGCGCCGATCATCGGCATCTTCGATGCCGGCGGCGCGCGCATCCAGGAGGGCGTCGCCGCCCTCGGCGGTTACGGCGAAGTCTTCCGCCGGAACGTGATGGCGTCGGGCGTCATCCCGCAGATCTCGGATCTCGG
>NZ_JBFUGA010000123.1:0-15926 GCF_056403155.1 Methylobacterium sp. P3_A11 | reverse complement strand
GGGTGACCCAGTGACGTGGTGGTGAAGGGCTCGCCGCTCACAGTTGCGGGGGCAGCCGCGGCTTCGGGGCGAGCCCTCACCGCGTTCCCTTTTGATCCCCGAAGGAAACCGTCACGCCTACCATCCGTCGGGCGGGCGGGCCACGTCAACACGCCGAAGCCAGGCGGCAGGCCCTGTGGCGCCCCCGGGGCGCGGCAGCGACAGTGCGGTCCCGGGACCTGTCGGCGGCCTTATGGAGCCCGCCTCGGCCCCGGGCCGGTCCCGAAGGCGCGGATGCCGCTGCCACATCCTCGCCGCGAACGTGCGGTCAAGCTTCGCCTTCGCACGGGCGGGGCCTCGCCCGATGCGGCCAGGTTGGGCGAGCACGGAGCGCACATGCATGCGGGGTAGCGAGAGGACGCGGATCGGTCCTGCACTGATCGTCCTGGCAACGGCCGGCGGCCTGGGGGCCTGCAACACCGCCTCGCCGGTTCTCACGACGGGCTCGATCCCCGACCGTAAAGCGCCGATGGTCGTCAGCGATGCCGAGCGCGATTGCCTCGGCCGCGCCATGTACTTCGAATCGAACCGCAGCGACAGCGACGGGCTCGTCGCGGTGGGCACGGTGGTGATGAACCGGTTGGAGAACGCGATCTTCCCGGGCGGCATCTGCGCGGTGGTCGGGCAGCCGGGGCAATTCGCGCCGGGCGTCCTCACCAAGCCGATGCAGGAGAAGGACCTGCTGAAGGTCGCCGACGCCGCCGACGCCGTCCTGGCCGGGGAGCGCCACCCGAAGGTCGGAAAGGCGATGTACTTCCACACCGCGGGCCGGCACTACCCCTACGACAACATGCACTACGTGGCCGTCGCCGGCGGCAACGCCTTCTACGAGAAACGCGACCGCCGCGCGGCCAAGCTGGACAAGCCGGCCGCACCTGCGGCGCCCGGCCTGCCCGCGATGGCCCTGACCTACGCGGCCGTGCCCGCTCCGGCGGCGCAGTAGAGCGGTCCACACCGACCCGGCCCGGGCGCGCGACCGGTGCGATCAGCGGGGGCCCGCGTCGTCCGCCCGGGTCTCGCGCAGGGCGCGGGCTTCCTGCCGGGCGACGGCCAGGACCCGCTGCCGGCTCCGCGGCTCCCGCAGGGCGCTCCACAGGCGGAGCAGCTCCAGGGTCGCGATCGGTTCGCGGTCCGGTGCGGCTTCCGGGCCGACCTCCGCGAAGAAGATCTCGACCGGATGCCCGAGCGCCTCGGCCAGTCGCCCCAGCAGAGCGTCGGCTCGGGCGGTCGGGCGCACGGGGAAGCCTGTTTGTGGGCGGGCGATCGAACCGGATCCTTACCTTTAAGTTGTATGCTCTGCATTCAACCAGGTTATTGCCCCGCCATGTCCGACGACGACGGTTTTGACCGCATGGTGGAGGCGACCATCGCGGCCCATCACCTCCTTGTTTCGAACGGCACGGCGACGATGCAACTCCTGTCTCGGCTGCTGCTCTTGGAGATCGGAACGGCGATCGCGGCGCGACGCGACGCGGATGCGGCCGCCAACGACAATCCGGGTGCGCCCGAGGATTAGCGTGTGCGCCGCCGGTGCGGGGACCGGCCTGGCCGGCCGGGCAGCGTCAGGCCGGCCGCGCCGGGACCGATCGAACGCATAAATATTCGCTTCGGACAATCGAATGGGACGGCAAATCTGTTGAACGGCCTGTCCACTGGAGCATGCGGCATTTACACGGATGGAACGTGGCTTAGCTTGTCGGTAGAAACTACCCACGAATCACGGATCCTCCGCCGATGATCGCGAAACGGGTAGCGCTCGCCGGTGCGCTCCTCCTGCTGAGCATCACGCCGTCGGCCGCTCAGCTGCGCCGTCCGATGACCTGTACGGAGGAGGGGTCGGTCGGTCTCGATCCCGACCCGCCGGAGGGGGCGAAACCGCAGCCCCACAAGGCCCGGACCTTCTCGCTGGTCACCAGCGGCGGCCTGCTGACCGTGATCTCGGCCGGGCGCTCCGACTATTACGAGTGCCAGACCGCATCGCCGCGGCTGAACGAACGCACGCCGCGCAACGCGATCAAATGCCAGAACGGCGTCTATTTCCTGCTGATCGACCTGAACAAGATGAACTTCGTCGAAGCGCAGCTCAACCCCGAAGAGCGCCATGAGGTCAGGGTCACCTACGGGAATTGCCGAACCCTGTAGTGGCGGCGCCGGACCGGTCGCCGCCGCGGCGGGCGCTAATCCATGTGGACCAGGAAGTAAGCGGCGGCGGCAATGGCCGCGAGGGTCAGGGCGATCAGCAGGGCTGTCTTCCCGGATGGCCCCTCCGGCGGATCTGGGGCATCGGTCATGCGGCTCCTCCGGGCCGTTGGACGGACGCGGGCGACCGTCCTGCTCGATGCGCGACGGCGGATGCCTGGCCTCTGGCGAAAGACATCGGTCGTCCGCTTGGTTCCATGCCGCCTCCCCGCCCGAATCCCTCCGTCCGGGCCGCCGTCCCGAACGCGGCCGATCACCGGCAGAATTGCGCTGCGGCTGGCGTCCATTGGCCGAAGCCCGTCGCGACCATGTTCGCCACCACCCGGCAGATGTAGATCTTCTGCGCCGCGTTGTTGTGCCGGCCGGCATGATAGCGCGCCACGGCCATCGTCCAGCTGCCCTCCCGCTTCTTCAGGTCCCGGAGGAACTGCGTCGCGTAGTCGACATTCGCGTGCGGGTCGATCATGGCCTCCACCGAGCCGAACTTGCCGCCGTGATAGCGATGGTTGATCTGCATGCAGCCGAGATCGATCAGGCGCGCACCCCTGCGGCGCGCCTCGGTGAAGTGGGCGAGCACGTCCTGGAGCCCGGTCGCGAAATAGGCCTTCCCTTCGATATTCATGGCGTAGGGCTGGAGCGAGCCGCGCTTGCCCGTCTCGGTGAGGCCGACGGCGTAGAGCACGCCGAGGGGCACTCCGTAGCGGGCCGAGGCACGGCCCATCTCGGCCTCGCACACCGTCGCCGCGGCCGGGACCGCGCTACAGATAAACGCCGCCGTCGCGAGGACGTACCGTTTCATCCATCCGCTCTCCGTCGTGCCGGCCGGTGGCCGAGGGATGCGCCGCCCGACGCTGCCGGTTCTCGCCCGTGCCCGGCCGTGCGCCCCCATCGGTGAAGTTGGGCTGCCCCTGGGGCGGGGCGCCTCCGGAAAAGCCCCCCGCATCGGCCGGGCGGGCCGGCCCGACGGTCACGGTGGCCTGATAGTTGGCCTGCTTCAGCAGGTCGGTGAGGATCGCCGCGTCCCGGTGCAGGAGGGTCGCCGTCTCCGGCCGCGAGGCCCGCAGGTGCGTCTCCAGCTGGCCGTTCGCGAGCCGCAGCTCCACCGTGACGGTCCCCAGCTCCTCCGGCTTCAGTTGGATCCTGAGCACCCGCAGCGGCCCGTCCGGGGGGGGAGCCACAGCCGGGTCGGCACGATTGCCGACCGGATCCGGGCCGGGTGTCGCCGCACGCGCGATCTCATCCGCGATGGCCGCGGCGATCGTCGGCAGGGCGAGAACGAGTGTGCCCGGCCCGGCCCCGGCCGCGGCCCGGGATTCGGAGGCCGGGCCGTTCGCCGGCGCGTGCCGGTCGGCTGAGGCCATGACGGTCCTGGCAGTGCCGGAACCTGCGATCCCGACGACCGCCCAGCTGTCCTCCGGCTTGGGGACGTCCGACCGATCAGGTGCGGCTGCAGGGCTGCCGGGGGCACTGTCGCCCGGCTGTGGTTCCGGCGGGATTCGGACCGATAGCGGGACCTGCGGTGTCCCGGCGGCGGCGGAGTTCGGCCGTCCGGTCCGGACAGGCGGATCTGCCGCGATATCAGTCTTCGCTGACGCGGGCGCGCCGGGCGCGGCGAAGGTCGGCCGCGTAGAGCCCGCCCCCGCGGTGGTGACCGGTTTCTCAGGGGCGCCCGGTGCCGTGTCGGCGCCCGGCACCGCGCTGGACAGGACGGGCTTGAAGTGCACGGCGCGGTCGAGCACCGCGACCGCCGGAGCCCGTCCGAGGCCGGATACGTCGTCCGGCACTCCCGGGCCGCCGGCATCCCCGGTCGTCGCGGGGATGCCGGAACCGGGAGACGCGGATCCGGCCGGGCGGGGGGACCCATCCCCGGTGCCGGCCACAGAGGCCGGCGCCGGCACGTCGGCCGGACGCATCGTACTCAGGATGCCGGCGAGGATCGCGGCGGCGTCGGTTGTCGGCAAGGCCGGGATGGTCCCGGAGACGCCCGGCCCATCCCCCGATCCAGCGGCCTCGGCGAACCCGGCCTCCTCGTCCGCCTCACCCGGTCCGGCCGCGACAGGGGCGGCCCCGGGGGGACGCGCGGCCGCCTGCAGGACCGCCCCGAACCCACGCGGCTGGACCGCCTCCGACGCAGCCGGCGGATCGGCCTCCGGTTTGGGCGCCAAGATGTCCCGGTCGAGCTTCGGGGAGGACTTCTGAGCCGTGGCGGAGATCGGGGTCACGGACGCGCCTTGCTGAGGAGCAGATCGACGTGATCGATCGTCGCTCGGGCCTTGGGGATCAGGCTTTCGGGTCCGTCGGCCGCTGCTGCTTGCACCGGCCGCGGGGACAGGCCCTTGGCCTCCGGAAGAGTCGTTCGGCCCTCCAGACCGCGCCCGATCTCCTCCGCCGTCGACAGCGCCGTCGCCAGAAGGGACAGGTCGCCGGCCGGCAGCTTGGTCCTGTCCAGGCTCCGCAAGGTCAGTAGCCCCGATTGGAACGTCGCCAGGCTGACGATCTCGGCCGCTGCCCGGTAGAGCCGGGCCTGATGCGCTTCCCGGCTCCCGGGCGCGCAGAGCGCCAATGCCCGGTCGGCGGCCAGAAGGGTCGCGCCCGTCCTTCCCTGCCGGATCGCCGTCCGGGCCATCAGCAGGTACAGGTCCCGTCGGCTGTCGGAGCCGAGTTCGTTCAGGATCCGGTTCATCGTCGCGAAGCGCGCCGGGTCCTGGCCGACGTCGAACTGGGTCAGCTGGAAACCGAGGCGCTGCCGGAAATTGCCGGCATAGACCGAATGCGGGTAACGGCGCAGGTACTGGATGGCCAGGGCCTCGAACTTCGTCAGGTCGCCGGTCTGCCCGAGGGTGAAGATCTCGCGGCGCAGGGCTCCCTCCTCCGCGAGGGTTCCCGGCAGCAGCAACCGGACCTGATCGAGCAGGTCGACGGCGCGGACAGGGTTCTCGGTCAGGGCGAGGGAAGCCTGCGTCAGGCCGATCGCGCCGGCCAGCGTCGGCGGCAGGCTCGTCGTGTCGATCTCCCCGAGGAGACGCTTCGCCTCGGCCTCCCGCCCCTCGATATAGGCCAGCGCCCCGCGCGCGAGCGACGCCTCGGGTTCGGCGAGCCCGTCCCGCGCGGTCAGGTGCCGCAGGATGGCGGGACCACCGCCGCTCAGGGCGAAGACCACGGCCGCCCGGAGGTTGCGGCGATCGGACCAGGCGTCCGGCGTCGCGTTCAGCAGATCCGCGTTGATTCGGGCGATCAGCAGGGGCTGGCTCTCGTGGGCGACCAGGGATCCCGCGGCGACCCGGTCCTGCAGCAATTGCAGCGTGCGCACCCAGGCGACGGGTCCCCCCGTCCCGGCCGGCAGCGCGCCGATCGGGGCATTGGGCGCGTTCGGATCCGGGATGGGCTGCCGCTCCACCTGTGGCGCCGGCTGCGGCGGGGCGGCCGGCTCCGCGGCGCCCGGTCCCGCGAGCCCCACGGCGATCAGGCTGATCAGGCCCGGCAAGGTCCGCCTCATCCCGGAGATCCCTGCAAGAGGATCTCGATCCGCCTGTTCTCGGGGGCCTTCGGATCCGCGGCGTTGCGCGGCGTCCGGTCCGCAGCCCCCTCGACCCGCCAGATCCGCCCCTCGTCAAGGCCGGCCCGGGTGAGCATGTAGGATGGAACGTAGGCCAGCCCGGACGCCACGCGCCTCATCGAGGCCCTGGCCCTGGAGATGGGCCGGTTCCTGATGCCCATCCTGGTGATCCTGCTCGTCGCCGGGATCGCCGCCTCGATCTTTCAGAACGCGCCCCGCATCGTGTTTGATCGCATCCAGCCGCAATGGTCCCGCATCTCGCCCGCCAGCGGCTGGAAGCGGATCTTCAGCACGCAAGGGTTCGTCGAGTTCGGGAAAAGTCTCTTCAAGTTCCTGGCGATCGGCGGCATGTCCTTCATGGTCCTGCGCGCAGACCGGCACGAGATCGTGAACGTCATGTTTGTGGATCCGATCGGCCTGCCCGAGTTCCTGCTGACCCTGTCGGTCCGCCTGATCTCCGCGGTCAGCGTGGCGACCATCGCGCTGGTGGCGGGCGATCTGGTCTGGTCCCGCCTGCGCTGGCAGCGGGACCTGCGGATGTCGCGGCGGGAGCTGAAGGACGAGTTCAAGCAGCTCGAGGGCGATCCGGTGGTGAAGGCCCGCCTGCGCTCCCTGGCGCAGGACCGGCGGCGCAAGCAGATGATGGCGGCGGTCCCCCGCGCCACGATGATCCTGGCCAATCCGACGCACTATGCGATCGCCCTGCGCTACGACCAGGGCGAGAACGACGCCCCCATGGTGCTGGCCAAGGGCAAGGACCTGATCGCCCTGCGCATCCGCGAGATCGCCGAGAAGCACGGCATCGAGGTCGTCGTCGACAAGGCCCTGACCCGGGCGATGTACGACCATGTCGAAGTCGACCACGCCATCCCGGCGGAATTCTACCGGGCGGTGGCGAACCTGCTCGTCTACGTGATGACGCGCAAGCGGCGCTGAGCGGAGAGGATGCATGGCCATGTCGTTGACCGATCTGCTCGTTCCGACTTACCGGCAGATGCTGCGGACCTTGGCGGGCCTGCTCGACAAGGCTCTGGAACAGAGACCTGATGTGGCGGAGGATCTCCTCGCTGCCCGGCTCGCGCCGGATATGCTTCCGCTCGCCTCGCAGATCCGCTTCGCGGCGTTTCAGGCTCAGGAGGCGGTTTACCGGCTCACCGGCCGGGCGCTCCCCGCCTGGCTCGGGCAGATCGCTGCGGAGGGCTGGGACATGCGCGACAGGCCCGGCACTGTCGCTGCGGCGAAGGCGCGGATCACGGAGGCGCTCGCCTGTCTGGACGAGCTGGAGCCCGCTGCCCTCGATGGCGGAGCGGACTTCGCGATCGCCCTCGATCTTCCAGGGGGCCTCACCTTCGATCTGACGGGCGGGTCCTACGCGCGGGACTGGGCTCTGCCGCAATTCTACTTTCACGTCGTCGGCGCCTACGCGATCCTGCGGAACCAGGGCATCGCCATCGGTAAGGCTGATTACGTGCCGCACATGTTCGCGTATCGCCGGGCCGGTGCGGGGCGGGTCTGAGCGATGCTGCCGCGCCGCCGCGCCTCCTGCGGTGTCGGCCGCACGGATCCCGGGGCGCGGCGCCCCCGGAACCCGTGATCGGTGTTCAGACCGCTTGGTTCTTCGCCTCCCGGCGGAACCGGTGCAGCACGAACTCCGTGTAGCCGTTCGGCTGCTGCGCCCCCTCGAACACCAGGGCCTCCGCGGCGCGGAAGGCCGGGCCGTCGAAGTCCGGGGCCATCGGCCGGTAGGCCGGATCACCGGCGTTCTGGCGGTCGACGACCGCCGCCATCCGCCGCAGCGCCGCGGCGACCTGCGCCCGGTCGACGATCCCGTGGCGCAGCCAGTTGGCGATGTGCTGGCTGGAGATCCGCAGGGTGGCGCGGTCCTCCATCAGGCCGACCTCGTGGATGTCCGGCACCTTCGAGCAGCCGACGCCCTGGTCGACCCAGCGGACCACGTAGCCCAGGATCCCCTGGCAGTTGTTGTCGAGCTCCTCCCGCACCGCCTCCGGCGCGAAGGCGCCCTCGGCGAGCGGCAGGGTCAGCATGGCCTCCCGGGTGGCGGGCACCCGGCTGGCGAGGTCCGCCTGGCGGGCGCGGACATCCGTCCGATGGTAGTGCAGGGCGTGGAGCGTGGCGGCCGTCGGGGACGGGACCCAGGCGGTGTTGGCGCCGGCCTCCGGATGGGCGCCCTTGGCCTCCAGCATCGCCGCCATCCGGTCGGGGGCGGCCCACATGCCCTTGCCGATCTGCGCGTGGCCCGGCAGGCCGCAGGCGAGGCCGGCATCGACGTTGCCGTCCTCGTAGGCCTGGATCCAGGCGGTCGCCTTCATGGAATCCTTGCGGACCACGGGGCCGGCCTCCAGGGAGGTGTGGATCTCGTCGCCGGTCCGGTCGAGGAAGCCGGTGTTGATGAAGAACAGCCGGTCGGATGCCGCGGCGATCGCCGCCTTGAGGTTCAGCGTCGTGCGCCGCTCCTCGTCCATCACGCCGATCTTGAGGGTCCGCGGCGCGAGGCCGACGAGGGCCTCGACGCGCCCGAACAGCTCCACCGCGAAGGCGACCTCGTCGGGGCCGTGCAGCTTCGGCTTGACCATGTAGACCGAGCCGGTCCGGCTGTTGCGCAAGGCGCCGGTGCCGTTCAGGTCGTGCAGGGCGATGAGCGCGGTCACCGCCGCGTCGAGGATCGTCTCGGGGATCTCGGCGCCGTCGAGGGTCACGGCGTCGGTGTCCATGTGGTGGCCGACGTGCCGGACCAGCATCAGCGACCGCCCCGGCAGGGTCAGGCGCCCGCCGTCGGGGGCCGTGTAGGTGCGATCCGCGGCGAGCCGCCGCTCGACCGTGCGGCCGCCCTTGGACAGGGTGGCGACGAGGTCGCCGCGCATCAGGCCGAGCCAGCTGCGGTAGACCGCGACCTTGTCGGCCGCGTCCACGGCGGCGACCGAATCCTCCATGTCCATGATGGTCGAGAGGGCGGATTCCAGCACCACGTCGGCGATGCCGGCCGGGTCGGTGCGGCCGATCGGGCTCGTCCGGTCGAGGACGATCTCGATGTGCAGGCCGTTGTGGCGCAGGAGGAGCGCGGTCGGCGCCGTGGCCTCGCCGGTGAAGCCCGCGAACGCGGCCCCGCCCGTCAGGCTGGCGCTCCGGCCGGCGCCGAGATCGACGGCGAGGCGGCCCTCCGCCACGGCGAAGCCCACGGCATCGGCCCAGGAGCCGACGCTGAGCGGCGCGGCGGCGTCGAGGAACGCCTTGGTCCTGGCCACCACCGCGGCGCCCCGGGCCGGGTTGAAGCCGCTGCCGGCGGCGAGGTCGCCGTCCTGCGGGATCGCGTCGGTGCCGTAGAGGGCGTCGTAGAGGCTGCCCCAGCGGGCATTGGCGGCGTTGAGCGCGTAGCGGGCGTTGGAGATCGGCACGACGAGCTGCGGGCCGGCGATGGCGGCGATCTCGGCGTCGACGTTCCCGGTGGTCACCCGCACGGCCGCGGGCTCCGGCTGCAGGTAACCGATCCGGGTCAGGTAGGCCGCGTAGGCGGCCGGGTCGTGCGGCTGGCCGCGATGGTCGCGGTGCCAGGAATCGATGTCGGCCTGGAGGCCGTCGCGCCGGTCGAGCAGCGCCCGGTTGTGCGGTGCGAGATCCCGGACGAGGGACTCGAAGCCCGACCAGAACGTGTCGGCCGAAAGGCCCGTCCCGGGCAGCGCCTCCTCGGACAGGAAGGTGCGGAGTTCCTCGGCGACGATGAGACCCGACATGGCGGCTCCTTCAGCTGCGGACGGCCCGGCCGTCAGAAAAATTCGGACGACGGGTGAAATTTTTTTGAGCTGTTAGTCGATAGACCCCTTGGCACCCGCGAGAAAGGCGCCAAAAGGGATTTGATTTTTTCCGCAGCGTTGAGAATGCACGACCAGAGCGACCTGGAGATCTTCGCCCGGGTGGTCCGCACCGGCAGCCTCACGCAGGCCGGGTCGGAGCTCGGCCTGTCGGTGGCGGTGGTCTCGAAGCGGCTGAAGCGGCTGGAGCAGCGCCTCGCCGTGCGCCTGCTGCACCGCACCACCCGGCGGGTGGCCCCGACCGATGTCGGCGCGGCGTTCTTCCAGCGGATCGCCCCGATCGTCGACGCCATCGCGGAGGCCGAGAGCCTCGTGTCGCAGACGGCGACCCGGGCGCGGGGGACCCTGCGGGTGACGGCGCCGAGCTCCTTCGGGCGGCTGCACATCGTCCCGCACCTGCGGGCCTTCTTCGCCCTCCACCCCGACCTCGTGCTGAACCTGGAGCTGAGCGACGATTTCGAATCGATCGTCGAGCGCGGCTACGACCTCGCCATCCGGGTGGGGGCGCTGGAGAGTTCGGGTCTGACGGCGGTGCGCCTCGCCCCGGTGCGGCGGGTCCTCTGCGCGCGGCCGGGCTACCTCGACGCGGCGGGGCGCCCGGAGACCCTCGACGCCCTGCGCGACCATGTCTGCCTCGCCACCGAGAACCAGAATCCCTGGCGGCTCATCGGGCCGGAGGGCCCCTGCACGGTCAGCGCGTCGGGTCCCCTGCGCACCCATTCCAACGAGGTGGTGCGCGAGGCGGTGATCGGCGGCCTCGGGATCGCGCTGCGCTCGACCTGGGACGTGCACGCGGAGCTGCGCGACGGCCTGCTGGAGGTGGTCCTGCCCGCCTACACGGCGGCGGCCTCGGCGGGGATCTTCGCGGTCTATCCGAGCCGGGCCTTCGTGCCCGCCAAGACCCGGGCGTTCATCGCGTTCTTCCGGCAGATCTACCGGTCGAGCGCAGCCTGGGCGGAGGGGTGAGCGGGCGGACCGGTCCGGTCAGGCGGCGCGGGGCCGTGACGCCACCGGCCCCGCGCCCGCACCGGCTAAGAGGGGCACACAACCGGGTCGGACACGGGCGCTGGCGGCGGAGCGCGACGCGCCCCCTCTCCCGTGCGGGAGAGGGTTGGGGTGAGGGTCGAGAACCTTCAGGATGGAGCACGAGGTCGGCAGGCGGGCGCGTAGCGCTGTCTGCGGATGCCGCACATCCCTAAACCTGTCCCTCTCCCGACGGATCTCGGGCCTGCCCAAGATCCGCACCGGGGAGCCCAAGCCGGGCAAGCCCGCCTCGGGTGGAGCGGGGACCCGCCGTCCCTGAGCCGCCGGCGTCGAGCCCGCCGGCCCGCACGGCTCTGCGGGGCCGCGTCGTTACCCCGCCGCGAAGAAATCCGGATCCGTGCGCGCCAGCATCCGCTTGAACGCCGCCCACTCGCTGTCGGGCGCCCCCTGGACCACGACGCGGTCGTAGCCGGCGGCGTATTGCCCGGCGGTCTTGGCGGCGACGGCGGCCGACGGCCGGATCACCGGGGCACCCGCCGCCTGGAGGGCCAGCTGCGCCCGGCACGAGCGCTCCATGTTGTGCATCAGCCGGAACGCCTCCCCGACCGTGCGCCCGCAGGTCAGCAGCCCGTGGTTGCGCAGCACCATCACGGGCTTGTCGCCCAGATCGGCCACCAGCCGCTGCCGCTCGTCGAGGTCGAGGGCGATGCCCTCGTAGTCGTGGTAGGCGAGGCGCCCCGCGAACTGCATCGACCACTGGTTCAGGGGCAGGAGCCCCTCCTCCTGGCAGGAGACCGCGACCCCCGCCACCGTGTGGGTGTGCAGCACGCAGACCGCGTCGTGGCGCGCCGCGTGGATGGCGCTGTGGATCGTGAACCCGGCCGGGTTGATGCCGAGCCCCATCGGATCCTCGATCACGCGCCCGTCGATATCCACGGTGACGAGGTTGGCCGGCGTGACCTCCTCGAAGCGCAGCCCGTAGGGGTTGATCAGGAACCGGTGCCCGCCCCCGGGGAGCCGCGCCGAGATGTGGGTGTAGATGCTGTCGTCGAGGCCCAGCCGATGGATCAGCCGGTAGGCCGCCGCGAGATCGACGCGCATCGCCTGGACCGCCTCCCGATCCCCTCCGCCGGGCTCCGCGTCCCGGTCCGCGACGATCGACTGCGTGGCTGCGCTCATGCGACGGCTCCCTGCCGGCCGGTCCGATCGGGATCGCCGCCCGGCGCGGGCGGTCCCGGTCCCCCGGCGCGGCCGCGCGCCAGGGGCGCGGATCGGGCCGGGAACGCCGGCAGGGTGCACCACGGGACGCCGTCCGGCAATGCGCCGGACCGGGAGGCCCAGGGCGGGCGGCCCCCCTCCTCCCGCCCGCGCTCTCGTCCTGCGGCTCGACGGGAGCCTGTGGCGTCCTGCTGGCCGGCTTCTGCGAGAGGCGCCGGCGCGGGTGCCGCAGGCTGCGGATACGGAGGGGAACGGCCGCGAAGGGCGCCGCCGCATCTTGACAATGTTCCTATTTTGTGCTCCAAGTCCCCCACTTGCCGTGACGCGCCGTGAGGCGCCTCGGGGCGTCGGTCCGGTCAGCCGCCGGACCGGTGGCGGCGGGACGGTGCCTGCGTCTGCCGTCGGCTGCGGCAGCCCCGGGCGCGGGACTCGACATGCCCCCGGCTCGGGCTGGGCGGCGGCCGGCGGAGGAAATGCCGCGGGCCGTTCAGGGCCGATCGGCGACCCTGTCCTGGGCGGTGTGGTGGTCAGACGGCGCCCTCCATCACGAGGGGGCGTGCGACGAAGGCTCGCTCGGAAGCGTCGGGGGGCGATCCGCACCCTGGAACGACTTAGCGTCATTCGAGCCCCCGCGTGACGGACACCGGACGCACGAACGGACGCGGACGGACACCGGCCTGCCGGTGCGCGCGGCGCGTCCGCGGGACGCCGGGAAGCCGGCTTTGAGCAACGTTGCGTTTGGGCTTCGCGGCGTCCCGCGTCACCCCGGAGGCGGGTGGGGCCACGGATTTCGTCATGCCCCCGGCGGTGCGCCGCGCGGGGCCGCTTCCCTGTGTCCTGGGCCAAGGGAGTTCCGGGCCAAGGGAGTTCCGGGCCAAGGGAGTCCCGGGCCACGGGACGGCCGGGTCCCGCCCGGATCCCGGGGCGGCGTCGGACGGGCGCGCCGCCCCGTGTCAGGCCGCCAGGGCGGCCTCGACCCCGGCCCCGATCGCCAGGAGGCGGCGGTCCTGCCCGTGCCGGGCCAGCAGCATCAGCCCCGCCGGCCGGGCGAGCCCGGGCATCGGCAGGGACAGGCCGGCGAGGTCGAAGAAGTTGCCGAAGGCCGTGTTGCGCAGCATCAGCCGGTTCATCGCCAGGAAGGCCGCGTCGTCGGCCTGGAGCGGCGCGGTCAGCGGCGCCGTGGCGGCGGTCGCCGGCAGGGCCAGCACGTCGAGGGGCGCGAGCCGCCGGTCGAGGGCCGCGATCAGCTCGGCCCGGCGGCGCATCGTCCGGACGTAGCGCGCGGCCGGCGCCGACCGGCCGGCGGCGATCCGGCGGTGGACGCGCGGGTCGTAGCGGGACGCCTCGCTGTCCAGCCAGTCGGCATGGATCGCCGCCGCCTCGATCGCCGCGATGGAGCCGTCCGGCAGGGCCGCGTCCATGGCGGCCAGGAGATCGTCGATCGGGTGGTCGACGACCCGGGCGCCGGTCCGGGACAGGAGCGCCAGCACCCGCTCGAAGGCCTCGGCGACGCAGGGCTCCGTCTCGGTGAACATCAGGCCCCGGGGCACGCCGATCCGCAGGCCGGCGAGGGGGAACGCCTCAAGCGGTGCGGGCTCCGCGCCGGCCATCACGGCGTCGGCCGCCGCGCACGCCGCCACGGTCCGGGCGAGCGGGCCGAGGGAATCGAGGGAGAACGACAGGGGGAAGGCCCCCTCCAGGGGCACCCGCCGGGCGGTGGGCTTGAAGCCGACCACGCCGTTCAGGGAGGCGGGGATCCGCACGGAGCCGCCCGTGTCCGAGCCGATCGCGATGTCGCTCGTCCCCTGCCCCACCGAGACCCCGGCGCCGGAGGACGAGCCCCCCGGGATGCGCGCCGGATCGGCGGCGTTGCCGGGGGTGCCGTAATGCGGGTTGAGCCCGAGCCCCGAGAAGGCGAACTCGGACATGTTGGTCTTGCCCAGGATCACCGCCCCGGCCCGGCGCAGGCGGGCGACCACCGGGGCGTCGGCCCCGGCCGGGGCGGCGTCCGCCAGGAGGGCCGAGCCGGCGCGCGTCGTCTCGCCCGCCACGTCGAACAGGTCCTTGATCGACACGATCGCGCCGTCGAGCGGCCCGAGCGCGACGCCGTCCCGGCGGCGGGCCTCGGCGGCCTCCGCCGCCGCGCGGGCGCCGTCCCGGTAGAGGCGGGTGAAGACCGCCGGATCGCCGGCCTCGATCCGCGCCAGGCGTTCTTCGACGATCTCGCGTATGCTCATGACCCTCACCGCATCCTCGTCCCGCGCACCCCCATGCAAGGCGGGGACCCGCCTCAGACCGTGCCGGGATAGGCACCGCCGTCCATCAGGAGATTCTGGCCGGTGATGAACCCGGCCTGCCGGCTGCACAGGAACGCGCAGGCGGCCCCGAACTCCTCCGGCTCCCCGAAGCGGCCGGCGGGATTGTCGCGGGCGCGGGCCTCCAGGAACGCCTCCACGGTCGTGCCGGCCTTGGCGGCGCCCGCGGCGGCGTTGCTGCGGATCCGGTCGGTGTCGAAGGGGCCGGGCAGCAGGTTGTTGATCGTCACGCCGTGCCGCACCGTCTGCCGCGCGAGGCCGGCCACGAACCCCGTCAACCCCGAGCGAGCGCCGTTCGACAGGCCGAGATGCGCGATCGGCGCCTTCACGGCGCCGGAGGTGATGTTGACGATCCGGCCGAAGCCGCGGGCGATCATGCCGTCGACGGTGGCCTGGATCAGCGCGATCGGCGCCAGCATGTTAGCGTCGAGCGCCCGGATCCAGGCGTCGCGGTCCCACTCGCGGAAATCGCCCGGGGGCGGGCCGCCGGCATTGGTGACCAGGATGTCGGGCGCGGGGCAGGCGGCGAGCGCGGCGGCCCGGCCGGCCTCGGTGGCGATGTCCCCCGCCACGGCGGTGACCGTGACGCCGGTCTCGTGGCGGATCTCCGCGGCGGTCCGCTCCAGGATCTCCGCGGTCCGGGCGGTGATCGTCACCGCGACGCCCTCCCGGGCTAGTGCCAGCGCGCAGCCCTTGCCCAGCCCCTTGCTCGCCGCGCAGACGAGCGCCCGGCGCCCGCTCAAGCCGAGATCCATGTGCGCCCTCCCCGAACCGGCCCTCGCCGCGAGGGCGTCCGGGCCGTCATAGCGCGCCGGACGCGGTCCCCGGAAGCAGCCCCGGCGCGCCCGGACGGGGCGCGGCGCTCACCACGTGCGCAGGTCGCGGGCGCCGCGCACGTCCGGACGCTCCTCCCGCTCCGGGGCGACGAACCCCGCCCACAACAGGGCCATCGCCGCGGTCAGAAGCGGAAGGGACGTGCTGAGGACGAGGCTGAGGGTCACGGCGAGCCTGCCACGCGGAAGACGCAACGACGAGATCCTCACTCTCTGGCCTGAGAATTGTTTTCGCAGGATTAAGCTGTGGGGTCGGACTGCAAGGGTCGGTGTCGAAATCACAGGTGATCCGCACCGTCCGGACGCGGACATCCGGGCCGGCGCGGCGCCGGTGGCGGCTGACCTTCATCGGGGCGTTACACGGCCGCGGTAGGGCGCAGCGCCCTGGAGGATCATCGGGGCGATCCTCAGGGTGATTCATGGGAAGGACTGACCGGATGCCGGCCCGCTACTGCGTCAACCCGCTCGATCCCCAGGCCGGTGAGACCGTCCTCGTGACCTATGCCGAGGGTCGGCCGCTCCCCGGGATCCTGTCCGCGGTCGACGGCGACGGATGCGACCTGTTGCCGGGCCTGTCCGACGCCTGCATCCGGATCCTGCAGCTCGAGATCGCGGTCTATCACGGCCCCATCGAGCCCTATGGCTGGGCGCAGCACGCGGTCGACGTCATGGCCGCGCCGGCGGCGGCGTAGCCCGGCGGCCCTCGCCGGCGCCGGCCCGCTCAGGCCTGGCCCGGCTCCCGGGACAGGGCACCGAACTCGGTGACCATGCACTCGTGCATGCGACGCAGCCAGGCGCGTGCCTCGGTCCGCTGGGCCTCCGCCCGGTCGGCCCGCTCCCCGGCCGCGCGGGCCTCGGCCTCGGCGTGCTCGGCCCGTTCGAGGGCCGCCCGCAGCAGCGTCTCGGCGTGGCGGGCGCGCTCCTCCGCGTCTCGGCGTGGCGGGCGCGCTCCTCC
>NZ_JBFUGA010000122.1:0-15939 GCF_056403155.1 Methylobacterium sp. P3_A11 | reverse complement strand
GGCCCTGACGGCGCTCGCCCGGCGCAAGCCCGCGCGGCGGCCGCGCGGCGCCGGTCTCGGGACCGCCCGGCCGCTCTGAGGGTCCTCAGGCCGCCCGCAGGTCGGACAGGAACCGGGCGACCGCGGCGCCGAGCCGGTCCGACTCGCGCGACAGGGCGTTCGCCGAGGTCAGGACCTGGGCGGCGGCCGCCCCCGTCTCGTCGGCGGCGGCCGCCAGGCCCACGACGTTGTCGGTGACCGCGCTGGTGCCCGTGGCGGCCTCGGAGACGTTGCGCACGATTTCCTGGGTGGCCGCGCCCTGCTCCTCCACGGCGGCCGCGATCGAGGCGGCGACCGTGCTGATCTCGCGGATGCGGCCTCCGATCCCGTCGATCGCCCCGACGGCTTGGCCTGTGGATTCCTGGATCCGGCCGATCTGCCCGGAAATCTCGCCGGTGGCCCGGGCCGTCTGCTCGGCCAGGGCCTTCACCTCGGCGGCCACCACCGCGAAGCCGCGGCCCGCCGCGCCGGCCCGGGCGGCCTCGATCGTGGCGTTGAGCGCCAGCAGGTTCGTCTGGGCCGCGATGCCCGAGATCAGCGCCACCACATCGCCGATCCGGGAGGCCGCGGTGCTGAGATCCTGGACCAGAGCCACGGTCTGGCCGGATTCCGAGACCGCCCCCTGCGCCAGCCCGGCCGAGGCCTGGACCTGCCGCCCGATCTCCTGCACCGAGGCCTCGAGCTGCTCGGCGGCCGCCGCCACCGTGCCGACATTGTTGGCGGCCTCCCCGGCCGCCCGGGAGACGCCGCCCGACCGCGCCGAGGCCTGAGCCGCGACCGCGCTCATGCTGCGGGCGGTGGCCTGGAGCTGTGCGGCCGCCGCGGCCACGGCCTCGATCACGCCACCGACGCTGCCCTCGAACGTCTCGGCCATGACGTGCATCGCCGCCCGGCGCTGCGCCTCCGTGCCGGCCCGGGCCAGCGCGGTCTCGGACTCGAGCGCCCGGTTGCGCTCCAGGCTCGCCCGGAAGCCCAGGGCCGCGCGGGCGATCTCGGCGATCTCGTCGCGGCGGTCGGTGCAGGGCACCACCACAGCGGTGTTGCCGGCGGCCAGGTCCGTCATGGCGGCGGCAACCCGCAGCGCCCGTCCGGCGATGTCGCGCGCGAGCCATGCCATCAGCGCCAGCGCCAGCATCGCGCCGAGGCCGGTGCCCAGCAGGATCGTGGTCAGGGTCGCGGCACTGGCGTCGCGCACCGTGTCGGCGGCCTGCTGCGCCGCGTGGCTCGACGCGGCCTTCAGGGCGTCCAGGCTCTTCCAGGCCGTGTCGTAGAGCGCGTTGGCGGGACCGTTGAAGGCGGCCCGTCCCCCAGCGGCATCGCCCCCGGCCACGCGGGTGAAGGCTTCCGCCTGCGCCGCGAGATAGGCCCGCCACTGGCCGATAAAGGTCGCGAAGCCCGCGGTGGTCTCGGGATTCGCCGGCAGGGCGGCGAATCTGCCGATCAGGCCCTGCATCTCCGCGATGCGGGCCTCGTTGCGCTCCCGGGCCTGCGCATGGGCGCGGGGCTCCGTCTCGTCGATGACCCGCGTGGCGCCCAGGCGTACGCGGGTCACGGTCGCGCGCAGGTTGCCGAGCAGGTCGACCGTCGGCAGCAGCCGGTCGCCGATCTCCTGGGTGACCGCCGCGCTCTGCCAGACCCGCAGGGCGGCCTGGGCGCCGACCGCGACCACGATGAAGCCGACCAGGCCGGCGAGCACGCGGAATTGCGCCCGCAGGCGAAAGGGGAGGTGCACGGGACGACCACAAAGTGTCTGAATACCACACGAACACTTGTCGATCCGGCATTACGGTTCCGTAAAGGCTGATGGCCGCCGACGGGTCCTGGGCGGCCGTCTGCGCAGTCCTGCGCACTGCGCCGGCCTCGCGCCTCCCGGCGGCGTGTCGCCAAGCCCGGCCGCGGTTGCTACAGAGCGCCCGCGAGGTGGATCCGATGACACGACCGGAGGCAGGCGAGACGGGGGCGGGGGACGCGGCGCGCGCGCGGCTGCTCGCCCATCTGGCGGCGGCGGGCTACCGGCCGGTGACGCCACCGGTGCTGCAGCCGCTGGAGCCGTTCCTCGAACTGTCAGGGGAGGACATCCGCCGGCGGATCTTCGTCACCCAGGACGCGGGCGGGGCCGAATTGTGCCTGCGGCCCGAATTCACCATTCCCGTCTGTCGCCTGCACAGGGCGGAGGCCGACGGGCGGGTGGCCGATTACAGCTATTGCGGCCCAGTCTTCCGGCTGGCCGCCGACGAGCCCGACGAGTTCTTCCAGGCCGGCATCGAGTCGATCGGGCGCACCGACACGCCGGCGGCGGATGCCGAGGTTCTCGGCCTCGCCCTCGAGGGCCTCGCCCTGTTCGGCCGCACGGATCCGGCGGTGCGGCTCGGCGACATGGGGCTGACCGGCGCGCTCCTCGACGGCCTCGCGGTCCCACCCGCCGCCAAGCGCCGGACGCTCCGGGCACTTGCGGCCGGGCGCTCGCTCGATGCCGTCACCAACGGCGCGGAGGGCGCCCGGCCCGAGGACCCCCATGCCGGCCTGCTGGCGGCGATCCAGGGCCAGGACCCGCGGGGCGTGCGCGCCTTCGTGGAGGACGTGCTGGCCATCGCCGGGATCTCGGCGGTGGGCGGCCGCAGCGCCGGCGAGATCGCCGAGCGCTTCCTCGCCAAGGCGTCCGCCCAGGCCCATGGCGGGGCCGGGCTCAACGCCGAGAACCGCGCGATCCTCGACCGCTACCGGACCATCGCGGGCCATCCGGACACGGCCGCCCGCGACCTGCGGGCGCTCGTCGCCGACGCCGATATCCGTCACGACGCGCTCGCGGCCGCCCTCGACCTGTTCGAGGAGCGCACCGGCTTCATCGCGGCCCGGGGCCTGCCGATCGAGCGGTTCCGCTTCCAGGGCGGCTTCGCCCGCAACCTCGACTACTACACCGGCTTCATCTTCGAGGTGACCCAGGGGGATGCTTCGGGCGAGAGCCCGACCCTGGTCGGCGGCGGCCGCTACGACGGCCTGCTCGGCCATCTCGGCAGCCCGGCGCCGCTGCCCGCGGTGGGCTGCACCTTCTGGATCGAGCGCGTGGCGGGAGCCGGCCGATGATTTCTTCGGACTCGGGCGCGCTGATCCTCGCCGTCCCCTCCAAGGGGCGCCTTCAGGAGAACGCCAGCGCGTTCTTCGGCCGGGCCGGGCTGAAGCTCGCACAGGGCGCGGGCGCCCGCGACTATCGGGGCAAGCTCATCGGCGTCCCCGACGTCGAGGTGCGCTACCTCTCGGCCTCCGAGATCGCCGCGCAACTCGCCTCCGGCGCCGCCCATCTCGGCGTCACCGGCGAGGACCTGATCCGCGAGACCCTCCCGGACGTGCGCGGCCAGGTTGAGCTGTTGACGCCGCTGGGCTTCGGCAACGCCACCGTGGTGGTGGCCGTGCCCCAGGCCTGGATCGACGTGCGCGACATGTCCGACCTCGACGAGGTCGCGGCCGGCATGCGCGCCCGCCACGGGCGGCGCCTGCGGGTCGCCACCAAGTACGTCAACCTGACCCGGCGGTTCTTCGCCGAGAAGGGCGTCGCCGATTACCGGATCGTCGAGAGCCTGGGCGCGACCGAGGGAGCGCCCGCGGCGGGCTCGGCCGAGATCGTGGTCGACATCACCACCACGGGCGCCACCCTCAGCGCCAACGCCCTGAAGGTGCTGGACGACGGCATCATCCTGCGCTCCGAGGCCAACCTCGTAGCCTCGCTGAAGGCCCCCTGGGGCGAGGGCCAGCGGGCGGCGCTGCGCACGGTGCTCGGCCGCATCGCCGCCGAGGAGCGCGCCCGGACCACCCGGGAGGTGCGCGCCGCCCTGCCGGAGAGCGGCACGATCGACCTCGCCACCCTCGCGGGCCTGCACGAGGCCGAGCTGCCCTACGGCGCTCCGAAGGGCGCGGAGGGCGAGATCGTCCTGCGCTGCCCCGAGGGCGCGGTGTTCGACCTCGCCGGAGCGCTGGTCGAGGCCGGGGCGCGGGCCGTGACGGTGCGGCGGGTCGACTACGCCTTTTCGGCCGAGAACCCCCTGGCGGAGCGGCTGCTGGCGCGGCTCTGAGACGGCCGCGCCATGGAACTGAAATGGCTCGAGGACTTCCTGAGCCTCGCGCGAACCGGCAGCTTCTCGCGCTCGGCGGTCGAGCGCCACGTCACCCAGCCGGCCTTCGGCCGCCGCATCCGGGCGCTCGAGGGCTGGCTCGGCGTCGCGCTGGTCGACCGCAGCACCTACCCGACGGCCCTGACGCCGGAGGGCCGGCTGTTCCTGGAGACCGCCGAGGAGACCGTGCGGCGGCTCCACGGCAGCCGCGACGCGCTCCGCGCCCGGATCCGGCCGCCGCCGCGGACCGTGTCGGTGGCCGCGCTCCACACCCTGGCGCTGACCGTCTTCCCGCGCTGGTTCCGGGACGTCGAGGCCCGCACCGGCCCCCTCGGCAGCCGGCTGCTCCCGGACGATTTCCACGCCTGCGTGCAGGCGCTGGCCGAGGGCGGCTACGACCTGCTGCTGACCTACCACCATCCCCGGGTGCCGATCCCCCTAGACCCCGCTGCCTTCCCGCACCTCGCCATCGGCCGGGACAGCCTCGTGCCGGTGCACCGGCCGGAGCCGGCCGCGGACCGGCCCGGGCTCGGCTATCCCCGGGACTCGTTCCTGGGCCGGGTCGTGGCACTGGCCGGCGGCGGGGCGGCGGCCACCCACGTCAACGAGAACGCCATGGCGGAGGCCCTGAAGTTCATGGTCCTCGCGGGCCACGGCCGCGCTTGGCTGCCCGAGAGCCTCGTCGCCCGCGAACTCGCCGACGGCAGCCTCGTGGCGGCCGGGCCGGGCACGGCGCTGGAGATCCGGCTCTACCGCAAGGCCGGCCGAGGCGGTGCGGTCGAGGCGGTCTGGGCCGCGGCCGCCGCCCTGGCGGCCGAACCCTAGGCGTCGCCGCGCGCCCGGTGCCGGATCGGCATGGCCGGTGCCGACACGGCATTGGATTCCCGCCCCGTCGGAGCCCATCAGAGCAGTTGCGACGGTCGGAGGCGGCGATGCTCGGTGTACTCGGCGGGATGGGTCCGATGGCCACGGTGGACTTCCTGGCCAAGCTCGTGCGGGCGACGCCCGCCGGGTGCGACCAGGACCACATCCCGACCCTGGTCTGCTCGGCCGTCGACATCCCCGACCGCGCCGACGCGATCCTGGGCGCCGGCCCGGACCCGCTGCCGGCGATGCGCGCCGCCCTGGTGCGGCTCGAGGCCGGCGGCGCCACCCGGATCGCGATCCCCTGCAACACCGCCCATCACTGGCACGCGGCGCTGCAGGCCGGGACCGGCCTGCCGATCCTCCACATCGTCGACGCCGTGGCCGAGACCCTGGCGCGGGCGGGGATTGGGCGCGGCGGCCGGATCGGCCTGCTCGCCACCGACGGCACCCTGCGGACCGGGCTCTACCGAGAGCGGCTGGCGCGGCGCGGTCTCGCGTGCCTCGAACCCGGTCCGGAGGGTCAGGCCGGGGTGGCGGCGGCGATCCGCTTGGTGAAGGCGCACCGGGTGGCCGAGGCGCGGCCGCTCTTGGAGGCGCAGGTCCGGGCGCTGGCGTCGGCCGGCTGCGACCGGGTGGTGATGGCCTGCACGGAGATCCCGATCGCGCTCGCCGGGAGCGACCCGTCCGGCCTGCTGGTCGACGCCACCGAGGCGCTGGCGTGCGCCTGCGTGGCGGCGTGCCGGCCGGATCGCTGCGTCGATGCCGCGGCCCTGCCGCGCGCGGCCTGAACGCGGGCTCTCAGGGGCCCTGCTTGGCGAATTCCGCCAGGACGCCGCGCAGGACCTTCAGGCGGGCATCGTAGGCGGCGGTCAGGCAGCCGACGTCGCCGCCGCAGGCCTGACGCTCCTTCAGCCACGCCTCCTGGTCGTCGCGCAGCTTGGCCTGACCGCCCATCGGCAGCACGCTCTTCAGGATCTCGAACCGGGTCGCCATCTCGACGTCCCGGTCGTTGAGGGGAAGACGGGCGCAGATCGCCTTCTCGTCGGGGGCCTCGGCCCTGTCGCACGGGAAGCTCGCCGCCCGGGCGGGCGGCGCGGTGATCGCGCCGGCGACCGGTCCCGCGAGGGCGGCCAGCGCGAGGGCGAGGACGAGAGGCTTCGACATGGCCTCCCAACGGGCCGGCCGCGGAAAGGCTCCGGCCGGGATCACAGGATCGCGGGATCGCGGGATCAGAGGCCCGGCTTGACGATCGCCAGGATGACGATGCCGATCATCAGCAGCGTCGGCACCTCGTTGAGCACCCGGTAGAACTTGTGCCCGCGGGTGTTCCGGTCGGCGGCGAAATCCTTGACCATCCGGGCGAGCCAGCCGTGGATGCCCGACATCGCGAGCACCAGCGCGAACTTCGCCTGCAGCCAGGGGCTCGCGTAGAAGCCGCTCATCCAGGCGAGGGCCAGACCGAACACCCAGGTGGCGATGAGCGCCGGGTTCATGATCGCCTTGAGCAGGCGGCGCTCCATCACCTTGAAGGTCGCCGATTGCGCCTCCGAGCCCGGCGGCAGGCTCGCGTGGTAGACGAACAGACGCGGTAGGTAGAGCATGCCCGCCATCCAGGCGATCAGGCTGATGACGTGCCCGGCCTTGATCCAGTCGTACAGCACGCGGGCTACCGGCGGAGCCGCGCGAGCATCCGCTCGACATGGGCGACAGGCGTCTGCGGCGTGATGCCGTGGCCGAGGTTGAAGACGTGGGGCAGGCCGGCGGTCGCCGCCAGCACGGCGTCCACCGCGGCGTCGAGGGCTGCGCCCCCTTCGATCAGCGTCTCGGGATGGAGGTTGCCCTGCGTCACCGTCGTGGCCGGCACCGCCGCCCGAAGCGCCTTCAGGTCCACCCCCCAGTCGACCCCGACGGCGTCGGCGCCGGTCTCGGGCACGACCCGGGCATGGCCGTCGAGGCCCGAGCCGCGGGCGAACACGATGATCTTCGCGTGGGGCACCCGTTCGCGGACACCGGCGATCATCCGGGCGATCGGGCGCAGGGACCAGCGGGCCAACGCGTCCCCGTTCGCGCCGTCCGGCAGGCCGCTCTCGGCGACGTCGCCCACGGGCTCGACGGTGCCCCCCGAGGGCGGGACGGCGAGCGGCAGGGTGCCGGCATGGGACTCGAAGATCTGCACGGCGTCGGCGCCGGCCTCGAGCTGGCGCACGAGATAATCGGTCTGCACCGCCACGAGGCGGTCGATGAGGGCATCGACCAGGGCCGTGTCGCCCTCGGCCAGCGCCCGCGCCGGGGCGAGGTCCGCGGTGCCGCGGCCGCCGATCATGTAGCTCGCCACCGTCCAGGGGGCGCCGCAGAAGCCGAGCAGCGTCGTCTCGCGGGGCAGTTCCGCCCGCAGCCGCGTCACCGTCTCGAAGACCGGGGCGAGGTGGGTCATGATCGCCGGGTCGCCGGCCTCGCGCAGCCGGCCGTAGGCCTCCCGGCCGTCGAGCGGATCGAGGCGCGGCCCCTCGCCCTCCACGAAGCGCACGTCCTGGCCCAGCGCGTGGGGGACGACCAGGATGTCCGAGAACAGGATCGCCGCGTCGAAGCCGAAGCGCCGGATCGGCTGGAGCGTCACCTCGACGGCGAAGTCCGGGCTGTAGCAGAGGTCGAGGAACGAGCCGGCTTCCGCGCGGGTCGCCCGGTATTCCGGCAGGTAGCGCCCGGCCTGGCGCATCATCCAGGCGGGGGGCCGTCCGATCGCCTCCCCTTCGAGGACGCGCAGCATCTTGCGTTCCACCGGCGGTGTCCCCGTCATCTGCGCTCCCACCCCGCTTTTAGCCCATCCGGCATGCCCGTCGGCGCGCCTCCTGTCGAGTCGAAGCGCGCCGATCCCCACACAGGCCCCTTCGAAAAGAAAAGAGAGATTCTAGGACTCTGTTTTTTCTCTTGGGGGGCCGAATCGCGGGGGCACAAATGCATCCACAGGCGGTCCCCGACGCCGCGCCGTTAACGGGGCTTTAAAGGATTTCCTCCAACTTGCGAGAACCGGAAGGTCCGACAGCGCCTTGGCAACGCCGAGTCGTGTACGCACCCCCCGTGCGTCCCGGATTCTCCCACGCGCCCGGATTCCGCCGGCCCGGATCGACGGCCTGTGAACGGCGGAGTCGATAACCGGCGGGACCGCTTCCCTGGACCGGCCCGGCAGGGCATCCTATCCACATCCATCGACTCCCCTGGCGGCCGACGGTGGATAACGTGGCCCCCGCGATGAAGGCGACCGGATGGGCCGCAGCTACTTCCACCTCCACCTCGTCTCGGACTCCACCGGCGAGACGCTGATCAATGTCGGGCGTGCGGCGGCCGCGCAGTACGAGGGCGTCTCGGCGATCGAGCACGTCTACCCGCTGGTGCGCTCGGCCGCGCAGCTCGACCGGGTGATCTCGGAGATCCGGGCGGCGCCGGGCCTCGTCCTCTACACCCTGGTGGGGGGCGATCTCGGCGAGCGGCTGGAAGAGGTCGCCCGCGAGACCGGATCGCCCTGCCTCTCGGTGCTGCGGCCGGTCCACGATCTGCTGCGCGCCTATCTCGGCGCCGAGACGACCGCCCGGCCCGGCGCCCAGCACATGCTGAACGCCGAGTACTTCAAGCGCATCGACGCGATGAATTTCACGCTGGCCCACGACGACGGCAACCTGCCGGAGAACCTGGAGGAGGCCGACGTGATCCTGCTCGGGGTCAGCCGGACCTCGAAGACGCCGACCTCGATCTACCTCGCCAATCGCGGCCTCAAGACCACCAACCTGCCGCTGGTCCCCGGCCTGCCGCTGCCGCCGGCGATCGAGCGCGCCCGCAAGCCCCTGGTGGTCGGCCTGTTCGCCTCGCCGGAGCGGATCGTGCAGATCCGCCAGAACCGCCTCTCCAGCCTCAACGCCGACGAATCGTCCCTCTACGTCGACCGCTCGGCGGTGGCGGACGAGATCACGATGTCCCGCCGGCTGTTCACGAGGAACCGCTGGCCCACGATCGACGTCACCCGCCGCTCCATCGAGGAGACCGCGGCGGCCATCGTCGACCTCTACCGCGACCACAGGCTGAAGTTCATCGCGGATTGATCGGGGGTTCCAAGGAGCTCGGCCCTTCGCCGGGGTCCAGGGCGGAGCCCCGGAACCACCCGGGCTCCGCCCTGGACCCGCACGAGGTCGCCGACCTCGTGAAACCGGGACTTTGGTCAGCTGCCGCTCAGGACCGTGCGCACCAGGGCGAGGCCCGCCAGCAGCCCGACAAGACCGGTCGCCACCGAGGCCACCACGTAGAGGGCGGCGGCCGCCGTCTCGCCGCGCTGGTACAGGCTGATCGCGTCGAGGGAGAAGGTCGAGAAGGTCGTGAAGCCGCCGAGCACCCCGGTGGTCAGGAACAGCCGTGCCGGGTGGCCCGCCGCACCGCGCAGGGCGAAGCCCTCGGCGAGCACGCCCATCAGGAACGAGCCCAGCACGTTGATGATCAGCGTGGCGAGGGGGAAGCCGAGACCCGGCAGCAGCCGGGCGACCGCGACGTTGACACCGTGGCGGAATCCGCCCCCGACCCCGGCTCCGAGAAAGACGATGAGGGTGTTGATCATGCCTGCCCTTCCTGTTCGGTCGGGCGGCTTCGTCCTGTCGCGGCTTCGGCGCACGGCCCCACCGCGGACGGCCGAGGCGCGCCCGTGCGGTAGGAGCCATCAGCCCGGCAGCGGATGCCGGGCGGTTGTCGGGGAGCTCCATCCCCATCGCGGACAGGCTTAGCGCAGGAAGCCGGGGAGGGGAATCCGGTTTTCCGGCGCCCGCGCCCCCGCTTCCGAACCCCATCCGCCCGGTCGAGCGGTGACTCAGCGGGCGTAGGCGAAGTGGCTGCGCTGCTCGATCTGGGCGGCGTAGAAGTCCTCGACCACCTCGCGGACCACCTCGGCCAGCTCGTCGCCCCGGTGCTCGTCGAGCTGGATGTCGCTGCCGACGGTCCGGCCGACGGCGCAGCTCGCCGCCCCCGGCACGAGGCGCTCGTTGTAGCGCTGGTTCAGGCCCGAGACCGAGATGTAGTTGCTGCCGCCGAGTTCGGGTCCGTACTTGATCTTGATCTTCTGCTCGGAATCGGTGCCGCGAAGCTGCGCGCAGAGGCTGATGAAGTTGTCCTGATCGATCTTCGCCTCGAGGCCGGTAATGCTGCCGTGGACGTTGTCCTCCTCGTTGAGCACCTCGGCCATGAGGTTCAGGACGCCGACGACGGGTTCCAGCGCCCGGGCGCCGTCCTCCAGAAGCTTCTTGCGGAAGTCGTTGCTGCGGGCATCGGCCTCCTGCAGCCGCGCGCGGAACCTGTCCTTGACTTCGTTGACGCGCGCCATCGCGCTCCTCCCGGGTGGTTCATCCGATGCTTTGTCGCTCGGACATTGAGAACCTACGGAGGCAGTTCAGATGATGCAAGATCGTGCAAAATATTGATGCCTGCTCAGAACTTGAGCCGTTGCACAGGAATAATACTTGCTCAGGAACTGTGCAACGGCGCTCGGCGGGCCTTACTTGAGGAGCTGCAGCAGGCTCCGTCCGGCCGGCGTCTTGAGTTCCTTGGCGTCGAGCTTTCCGTCGTTGTCGGGATCGGCGGCCTTGAAGCGCTGCTCGACCAGGGCGAGGTATTCCTTGCGGTCGAGGGTCCCGTCACCGTCGGGATCGGCCGACTTCAGATCCTTCTTGCTGAGCCGGCCCTTCAATTCCTTGGCGTCGACGGTGCCGTCCTTGTCGTGTTCGGCGCCGTCGAGGACCTTTCCGGCGGCGGCCTGCGCCTCGGCCAAGTCGATCGTGCCGTCGTTGTCGGTGTCGACCATCTTCAGCGTGCGCTCGGTGCCGGCGCTCCGGGCCAGGGCCGCGGACGGCAGCGCGGTCGGGACGGCGAGGCCGAGGACGAGGGTCGCGGCGAGCGCGCGGGCGGGTCTGTTCAGGATCGCGGGCATGAGCGAAATCTCCGGTGGCAATCAGCGCCGGCAGCCCAAGCCGCCATCCGGCGGTGCGTTCCCCACGACGCGTTCACAAGCGGACGATCAGCGCGCCGAACCTGCGCCGCAACGCTCAGCGGACCGGCCCGTCGAGGGGGGCGAGCGGGCTCGCTTCCCGGAGAGCGGCGGCGAGCCGTTCGGGGCGCGACAGGGACCGGGCGAGCGCGGGGAGGTCCGGGACGGGGCTACCGGATGCACCGAAGACCGCCCGGTCGAGGGCAACGAACGCAACCGCGAGGTCGGGCCGCGCTCGCCAGATCCGCGCGAGGTCGGGGGCTTCCCGCATCGCGGCGTCGAGCGCCGCGCGGAACCTGCCCGGATCGCCCGCGCGGGCTGCCGCGCGCAGCGCCCGGCGGGTCCGGGCGGACAGGCGCAGGGTCGGCCGGCCAAGCCCGAAGCCGATCAGCGCCAGGCCCAGCCCGAAGGCGGCGAGAGCCGCGGCGGCGACCATGAGCGGCGAGGGGATCGCGGGGGGCGCCGCGTCGGTCGCGCGGTCGGGCAGGCCGCCGCCGATCTGCCGGGCCGGGATCTCGGTCTCGCGCATCGTGCGGGTGCTGGTGTCGAACCACGGGATCGCGATGGCGTCGAGGGGGATGATCTCCGGCACGCCGGGCTTCACGTCCCACTGGTAGGTCGCCCGGGCCACGGGGCCGGAGGGGGTCAGCAGCGTCTCGCGGGTGACCGGCCCCGCGAAGGTGATGATGCCGCGGGTGCGCATCACTGGCCGGGGCGGCAGGCCCTCGGCGACCATGCCCTGCGCCTCCAGGGTGACGATCCGGCGGGCGGTCTCGCCGACCTTGATGGTCTCGGGGTCCGGACTCCAGGAATCCGTGATGGCGACGTCCCTGGCGGGCAGCCACCAGGGCTCCTTGGCGTCGGGACCGCCGGTGGGGGCGGTCCATTGCGCCACGGGGAAGGGGATCGGCTGCGAGCGGACCTCGACGGTCCGCCGCTCGCCGACATCGTTGACGGTGAGCTTGTGGACGAACGGCTCGATGGTGAACTGGCCCGGGTGGTGCGGGAAGACCGCCACGGTTCGGTCGAACGCGATGGCGCTCTGGCCGTCCGGCAGCTTGGCCTTGCTCCAATGGTCGCGGCCGAGCTGCGTCCAGGAGAAGTTGGCCAGCGAGGGTTGCACCACCTCCTCGAGCAGGATCGGCTGCTTGTAGACCCCGTGGATCTTCAGGAGCACCATCTCGCGGGGGTAGGGGGCGCTGTTGCCGTTCAGCTCCGCGGTCACCGTCAGGGTGAGGTCGCCCGGCTCGATCTCGGCCCGGGCGGGCAGGGGCGCGAGGAGGGGCGCGAGGAGGCTGAGGACAAGGGCAAGCAGGACGCGCGCCCGCCCTTCCTCCCCCGCAGTGGCTTGCAGATTCACGCATCCGCTTCGGCATTGCGGTTTCGGGATCGGGCGCGGGTCCCCGCTCCCGTCCGGGAGAAGGACAGGGTGAGGGTCGAGACCGTTCAGAACGAGGCGCGCCCTGTCGGCGCATCGATCCGGTGCCCCATCCGGAGCGTTCTCGTGCCTCAGCCCAACCCTCTCCCGCACGGGAGCGGGGGCGCGTCGCGCCCTGCCGCCAGCGTTGGTGTTCAGTGGAGAAGTGTGAACATCGGAGCCCGCAGAGGGGGGAGGGGGATCGCGCCTCTCGGAAACGCCAGAACACATCACCACGGATTGCTCCCGGCGGGAATCGCGGTGCCGGCCTCGACCCGCCGGGTCTGCTCGGCGCGCAGGCGCAGCTTGAGATAGCGGCCGGGATCGTCCGGCAGGGTCTGGAGCCAGAGCCGGTCCGGGCGGATCTCGTGGGCCTCGAAGCTCTTGGTCACCCGGCGGACCTCGCGCTCGGGCGCCTCGGCCACCATCGCCGAGCCGCCCCCGGTCCGGCCGCGGCCGGCGGCGTCGCCGGCCGAGCCCCGGGCCTGCCCCTTGCCGGTGTCGATCGATTGCTGCTCGGCCTTGCCGCGACGGGCGACCTTGCTGTTGCCGGGCAGCGACGCGCTGGCATTCGATTCCTTGTTGCCCGCCAGACCTTCGCCGCTGGAGGCGGCGTTGATGTCGTTGTTCTGGTCCTGGTTGGCGGTGTTGTTGTAGCGGGCGCCGTACTGGCCGGTCCCGTTGGCGATGCCGCCGCCGGGGCCGCGGTCGATCACCTCGGCCTGCATCCGGGCGATGAGCGAGCGGTTGGCCTGGGCGTCGGCGTCGCGGGGGTTGAAGCGCAGGGCTTCGTCGTAGGCGGCGAGCGCGCCGTCGAGGTCGCCCGATCGTGCCAGGGCATTGCCGAGATTGTAGCTCGCCCGCCGCCCGCCGGTGCGGAACAGCGCGATCGCGTCCGGATACCGGCCGGCCTCGTAGAGGGCGGCGGCGCGCCAGGCGGGATCGACGAAGACGCCCGCGGCCAGCCCCGGCAGGCCGAGTCCCATCAGCAGGCGCCCGAAGCCGGTGCGCGGCTGCGAGACGGCGAGCAGCGCCAGGAGGCCGACCCCGGCGAGCGCCAGACCGGCGATCCGGGCGAGGCGACGCCAGCGCGGCGGCAGGCCGGCGCGGAGCGGGACGGCGAAGCCCGAGTCGGGGAGGGTGAGCCGCATCACGCGCTCCTGCGGAACAGGACCAGGGCCGGCAGGGCCGCTAGCAGCAGCAGCCAGCGTCCCAGATCCGCGTAGGCCAGGACGCTGTAGCCGCCCGCCGCGAGGTGCTGGCTGAGCCCGGCGCCGACCACGTCGAGCACCGGACCCGGGGTCGCGATGTCGGCTGTGCCGCCGCCGCCCGCCCGGGCGAGGGCGTCGAGGGCGGCCCGGTCGGGCTTCGGCGCGCCGGGGGGCAGCGGCTTGTCGGCGGGGACGAACAGGGCCTGGAGCCGCCAGCCGTGCTCGGCGATGGCGCGGGCCTCGCGGTTGGCGGCCTCGCCGATGCCGTCGCCGTCGCTGATCAGCACCACGTCGGCCGCCACCACGTTGGCCTCCGCCAGGGTGCGGCGGGCCAGCGCCAGCCCGCGCTCGGGGTGGGAGCCGCGGTCTGGCACCGTGTCGGCGTCGAGCGCGAACAGGGTGGTGCCGAGGCTGTCGCGGTCCGTGGTCGGGGAGGCCGCGAGATAGGCGTCGCCCGCGTAGACCACGAGTGCGACCGCCCGGGTGCCGGCGGCCTCCGCCACTGCGGCGGCGGCCTGCCGGACGCCCTGGAGGTTGCCGCCCTCGGTGACCGAACGGGACAGGTCGACGACGATCACGGTCTCGTCGAGATTGCGGAAGGTCTGCCCGTCCGCGCGTTCCACCGCGGGGCCGGTCAGCGCCAGGGCGATCAGCCCAGCCGCCAGCGCGGCGGCGAGGTTCGCCTGCCGCCGCCCGCCCAGCACCGCCCCGGCGCGCGTGAGGTGGGCCATCAGCGCCGGATCCACCGCCCGGACCCAGTCGCCCAGCGGCGCCGAGCGCCACGCGGCGCGCAGCGCGAGCAGGACGACCACCGGGATCGCCAGGAACCACCAGGGGCGCAGGAGCGCGACGGTGCCGAGGAGGCTCATGGGGTGGATCCTCCAACCCCAACGCCCTCATCCTTCGAGGCCTGCGCTGCGTACCGGCACCTCCGGATGAGGAGGGTGGTTGGACGGGCGGGGTATCGACCCATCACGCCCCCCTCCGGCTGGCCAGGAGCGCGGCGCCGGCGAGGAGCGCGAGGGCCGCCGGCCAGGGCCAGAGGTCCCTGCGCAGGGGCAGGGGCGGGGCCAGGGCGCGGCCGCCCTCCAGCCGGTCGATGGCCTCGGCGACCCGGACGAGGTCGTCCGTGGTGCGCACCCGGAACGCCTCGCCGCCACTGGCCTGCGCCATGTCGCGCAGGGTCTCGGTGTCGACGACGTCCTGCTCGCCGTCGGCATCGGCCATGTCGCGGGGGCCGAGGGCGATCGTGTAGACCTTGATGCCGAGTTCCTTGGCGAGGTCGGCCACGTCCTTGGGAGCGGTCTGGCCGGCATTGTTGGCGCCGTCCGACAGCAGGATCACGGCCTTCGCGGCCTTCGCACCGGCGTGGCTCCCGGAAGCGGCATCGCCTTCGGCGTCCCGCGGGTCCAGGCGGCGGAGGGCGAGGCCGAGGCCGTCGCCGATGCCGGTGGAGCGGCCGCTGATGCCGATCGTCGCCTCGTCGAGGGCGCGGGCGACCGCGGCGGTGTCGAAGCTCAGGGCCGCCGCCACGTAGGCCTGATCGGCGAAGATCACGAGGCCGATCCGGTCCCCGGCCCGGCGGCGGATGAAGTCGGTGCCGACGCGCTTGACCGCCGTGAGCCGGTTCACGGTCTCGCCGTCGAGGGCGAAGTCCCGCCGCTCCATCGAGCCCGACAGGTCCATGGCGATCATGATCTCGCGGCCGGAGGCCGGGAGGGCGGCGGCCGGCAGGACGAGGCGCGGACCCGACAGGGCCGCCACCAGGGCGATCCAGAGCGTCCAGGTCAGCAGCGCCCGCCGCCGCCCGCGGGCCGCGAGGTCGGCGCCGGAGCGCGCCCCGCCCACCAGCGTGCCGGGCACGCGCAGGGCGCCGCTGCCGCCCTCGGGCTCGGCGGGGATCAGGCGGGCCGCCAGCAGGGGCAGGGGGAGGGCGAGGAGCGCCCAGGGCGCCGCGCAGTCGAAGGCCGAGAGCAGCGCGCTGAGCCACGCGGGCAGGAACGCGCTCATGCCCGCAGCCGTCCGATCAGGCGGCCGAGTTCGGCATCCAGGGCGTCGAGGTCGGGATCCTGCCGCCGGTACAGACCGTCGGCCAAGACCCGGCCGGCGCCCCCGGAGAAGAACGTGGTCCCGAACAGCGCGTCCAGGCGGGCGGCCCAGTCGGCGCCCGTCGCCCGGGCTTCGGTCTCGCCGCCGAGGGTCCGGCCGAGGCGGCGCAGGAGCCGGGCCTGGGCGACGAGGCGCGCCTCCGGGTCGAGGCCGCGGCTCCGGGCGAGTTCGGCC
>NZ_JBFUGA010000121.1:0-16015 GCF_056403155.1 Methylobacterium sp. P3_A11 | reverse complement strand
TGAGCCGATCGCCGCGAACGGAGCATCCAGGGAAGCCAGCAGATCTTCCCCCGCTGCGGTTAGTTTGACGCTGCGGCTGGTGCGATTGATAAGGCGGACGCCGAGGCGCGCCTCCATCGCCTTGAGCGCATGGCTGAGAGCGGAGGCGCTGACGCCAAGCTCCAGACCCGCTCGCCGGAAGCTGCGGTGGCGCGCGATGGCGAGAAAGGTCCCGAGATCAGCCAATTCGGCTCGATTGATCCGCATCGGGCTAGTGGAGTGTCTGCTAGCAGGAAAGCAATCCGTATCGCGGCATGACCGCGTCGGGTCGATAGGAGCCCGTCCGTTTTTTCAATGGTACTCCTTCGAAGCGGACAGGCTGCTTTCGGCCACCATCGGTCGTTCAGGTCCACCCGATTAGACTGCCCAGAAGCGTGACGTCCGAGAGGACTTTTCGGTTCAGGATGAGCCGATCCGGAGCGACATGTCGGTCAGCCGAAGGCTCGTGAGTGGGCTGCGCCCGCGAAGGAACCTGAGCGGCCCCGGACGTGGAAAGTTCCAGGTCGCCGCCCCAAACGAGACCCGCGCCCAAGCCCTTGCCTCGGTGACTTGGGGCTTGCAGCCACCGCCATTGTTCAGTGGATGCTGCACGACACTGGTGCGGACGGGCCATCGCCCGGGGATCGTCGCTCGACTCCGAAATTGAAGGTGCGCGAGCGGCAGTCCCTGTGTTGTCAATGCTCTCGCCTCGAAGTCGGATTCCTCGGCGGGGTGATCCCGCCGCACCTCGAAGGCGGCTTCCTGCTTGGGGATGCTCCACAGCGCGCGGGCTCCCGCTACTGAGGCCGGATGATCAACCCAGATCAAGGGCACGCTCACCGACAGGGGGCTGCCGCACACCTGCACCGCCAGCAGCAACTCATCATAGGCCAACATGCCGCTAGGCTCGTAAACAGCGAAGGCGGTGCCAACCAAGACGCGTCCGAGCACCGTCCTGGGCCGCACATCTCGTGACAGGCTGGCCTCCGGCAGACGTGAGGCTCTGATTTGCCACAGCGAGAGGTAGGCGGTGCCGTAGAGGTGCCAGGGTGCTGGCGGATAGCTTACCCCGTCTGGATACGTTGGATCGTTTTGCGGCTCTGCACCCATCCGGCTTACTGCACCTGCTCAAGTGTCTGCACCGGTATGCTGCGCTCGACCGAACTCTCAGATGCACGCTTCACGGGAAAACGTAGCCGGCTGTGCCAGTGCGTATAAAGCCACCTCATGCCGCCAGCTTGATCGTCGATGTCGGGAGGTGGCTCGGATGCGTCCGCGTTGATCCCTGGTACGCTTTTGCCGTGGGACTGGACAGACAAGTGATCGGAAGCCGGAAATCGGCCGTCCTCCACCCAGCCCTGTTCACCGATCAGCGGCACGAACCTGACGGCACCGCACTCCTCTTTTTCGTAGTCACGCTCGCCCCTGCGGGTGAGCTTCAGGAGCCGCTGTTCGTGCGCGTCGCCGACGGGGATGACGAGGCGACCGCCTATCGTGAGCTGCTCCCTGAACGCTCGCGGCACTCCTGGGCTGCCCGCGGAGACCAAGATCACATCGAACGGGGCGACCTCCGGCCAGCCTCTCGTGCCGTCGCCGACGCGCAGCTTGATGTTGCCGTAGCCGAGCCGCTTGAAGCGCCGCTGCGCGGCATCACTCAGCGATGGGTGACGTTCGATCGCGTAGACCTTCTCGGCGATACGGCTCGCGACAGCTGCCGCGTAGCCAAAGCCCGCCCCCACTTCCAGCACACGATCGCGTGGCCCGAGTTCAGCGGCTTCAATAATCAGGGCGACGATGTAGGGCTGCGAGATCGTTTGGCCGTCGCCGATGGGCAGCGGCCGATCCTCATACGCGAACTCCTCGAAGCCCAGCTCGACGAATGCCTCGCGCGGGACGCTCTGCATAGCCTGCAGCACGTCCTTATCCCGCAGGCCGTGTCGAACGATCTGCACATGGACCATGCTGATCCGGGCGCGGGAGTAATTCGGCATGACGGCTGGTTCGGACTGGAAATGAGCCTGCATCATCACCAACGCGCATCAAGGGCCGGAGGCTGCGCAAGCTGAGCATTCAATCGGCGGCCTGACGAACTCGCGAGGTGCTAAACCTCGATAAGTTTGGTAGCTAGTCAGAAGCTAGGTCGCATCGCGCGCAAACTGACCCACGTCAGCTGTGCAGAACGGCGCAGCTCTGCTCGCGATTTACTATTCTCCTGAGAGTCAGGAGTTTGCAACCGCGGCTCGTTGGGTCAGCCGCCAGCATGCACGCCGGCACCAATTTCGACCGCTGACCACGCGGAAGCGACGTCGTCGCGCAGTCCGAGACCGAGTTCTTCAAGATCGAGAGGCACGAGTTGCGCTGAGTGGAGCGAGTTCGACGAGTGCCCCGTCAGGCTCGCGCGGCAATCGAAGGGAGCAAGTGCAGGCCTCGAGGCAGGACGTGACGGCGGCCTCGACGGCGGGCTGTGCCGCCCCGCGAGCGACCTTGACCATCCTTGCACGATTGCTGCGCCTTCGCAGATTTCAAAGGAGGGCGGCGACCCAGTCAGAGCGAACCGCCGCAATATCCAGTGTCGCTGGCCAAGCTTGTGGACGACCAGACGGCGTCCCTGTGCTCACAGGACTTTGCCACTTCTCCGCGCCGGGTGAGCGCGATTCAGACGGCGTGAGACTCAACTTCATGCCGCTTCCAGATCCCGCCAGCTGACGGCGAAGCTGAACTCGCGCTGGAAGTAGTGCACACCCGCTTTCCGCGTGGCAGCGTCGGCATCTTCGGGATCGAAGCCCAGCAGCTTCTCGACTGGGACGTTGACAATTCTGGAGAACTCCCAGCTCACGCCATCTAGGAAGCTCGGGATCGGCTGGTCCTGCCGAACCGCGCAAAACTCGTTGGCTCGACCGACTCTGCTGAAGATGTAGAAGACCTTGCGTGCGCACATAGTACGCCCCCTCTGGACGCGATCACGGTTGTGACTCTAGCGTCACAGTCAATAGATCCGATTCGCCGCGTACGGTCAAGCTTCTGCCACATTCCCAGCGAGCCGCTTGGCGCACACCTGGTTAATCATCTTCGTTCAGGCGCAGAACAGGTCGTCGGTTGCCCCATGCCTGCTGATCGAGCCGGCCGCGGACACTCCAGAAAGCACACCGCAGGCTGCGATCTATCACGATCAGTCTTCTACATTCGTCTGCGGCCGATCACTTCCTCGCACGGTCTCGTCGTGCCATTGATACTGCTCATCCTCGTAGCTGATCACCGTATCGTCATCCGGGGCTCGCTGCTCCGCCGCGGCACGTGCAGCGGCCGCATGAGCGTCGCGCCGGGTTGGGAAGGTCTCGGAGAACACATCTCCAACCTTGTAGGCCCAACCCCCATCGTGCTCGACGATCTGGTACGTGACAAGTGCCATAACGACTCCTCGGTTCAGGTTGCCGCACGGGAGCAAACGGCTCTTTGGCTCAAGTAAGATGTGGCCCCGCTCTCGACAGCTTCCCGCATGACACCCTGCCGCGCGGCCGAGGTGCCGAGACCGGGCAAGTCTATGTGGGCCTCACGTATGGGCGCTCCAAGTTCGACCACCTCCTGATTGCCGTGGCGAGGAAGAATTCATGAAAGCCTTAGGCGGGGAAAGCCGCATCCAAGGACTGCAACTCCTCGGAGGTCAACTCCAGAGTCATGGCGGCCGCGTTCTCCCGCACGTGAGAGGGCGAACCCGATTCCGGGATTGCGATGGCTTGTCCCCGGCGCAGCACCCACGCCAAGGCGACGGCCGCTGGCGCCCGCTCATGCGCCGAGGCAACCCGCAGCACGGCCGGGTGCCGCAGGACTTCAGAGCTCTGACCACCAAGCGGAGAATAGGCCATAATTGGCATGCGGTGCTGTGCGCACCAGGGAAGCAGTTCGCGCTCGGCTTTCCGATCAACCAGACTGTAGGCCACCTGATTGGTCGCGCAGCGCTTCCCGGACGCGACACGGAACAGGTCATCCATGTCGGTGACGCTGAAGTTCGAGACGCCCCAGCGGCGGATATGGCCGTCGGCACATAGCCGCTCGAAAGTGTCGACGACCTCTGTCAGATCCTTCACCCCATCGCGCCAATGAAGCAGGTAGAGGTCGAGGTGATCCGTGCCGAGGCGCGACAGGCTCGCGGCGCAGGCGCTAAGGATGCCCGCTGCCGTGGCGTGCGCCGGATGAACTTTCGACACTAGGAAGACGCGTTCGCGCTGCCCGGCGATCACGCGTCCGACGAGTTGCTCGGCCCTGCCATCGCCATAGACCTCCGCCGTGTCGATGAGCGTCATCCCGAGCGAAAGGCCGAGGCGCAGCGCTTCCTCTTCTGCAGCCGGCGAGTGTCGACCTTGGCCGAGATGCCACGAGCCCTGCCCGAGCGAGGGGACCGCCGTGCCGTCCGGGAGCGTGATTGTAGGAGATGGCGCGCTTGATGCGGGCAGCGAAGCTGTGGCGAGACTGGCACAGCAGAGGCCGAAGGTGCGGCGCGTGATTGTGTTCATGGCTGGCTCCGATCCGTGAGGAACGCCAGTTCCGACTATAGGTGGGCCGACCCGACCTCCAAAGGGGCAGCAATGGCACGGAAGCAGCGCGTCTGCTTCATCATCCCACCGTTCCCGAAGCGGACGGGCCGTTTTCGGCCAGATCCCGCCGTTCTAGATAGCCTGTATGAACGTCTGTGATGGGTGGTTTCCCGCCGGTCAGCTCTTGGGCTTCAAACTCATAAAGCAGACCTCCGACCTACATCCGCTCCTTGATGCCGGCACTGACGAGCCACCAGTTCACCGGGTAGCTGGTCAGGAAGCCCGCCACCTTTGCGACCCGCATGGCGGCCCAGAACTCGACCGAGTTCACCGGCGCCCGGTCCCCCACGAGGTGCGGGAATAGGACGAACTGAGCAAAGGCCATGAAGCCGTACATGCCAACCTGCCACGATATCAGCGACAGGGTGTCGGCTTTGATCGCGGCGACCAGTCCCTCGCCCGGCGAGAGCCCCCGCATCGGCACGATGGCGTAATACTGGAACACAATGCCGAGCGCGTAGGCGAAGACGAAATCCAGCACCCAGACCGCGTAGATCTTCTCCTCGAACAGCGAGTGCCAGCCGAACCAGACCGCCACCGCCGGCACCAGGAAGGCCAGCCACTCGGCGGCGACGTCGCCCAGCATGCAGCCGCTGCCGCAGTGGAGCGCCCCCGTTCCGACCATCACCGGGAACGGCGTCTGCGTCATGTTGGGGGGCTTCTCGTTTCGCTCCATCGCCTGGTGGTGCGCCTCCATCGTGCCGAGCCGCCCGTAGCGGAAGTAGGCCCAGACCACGGCGAGCGTGCCGAACAGGGCGCACACCGGCCACACGACGTTCATCACCGTCATGTGCTGCGGGTGCCGGATCACCTGCACCGACAACACGAGCGAGCACGCGGCACCCAGCAAGAGGGACGCGACGGAGAGGGCGTGGAGCCAGCCCGGTGCGGCGAAGGCGGCGCTCAATGGTGCACCGCCAGCATCCAGAGGGCCATGGCGACCATCATCACGTTCTCGGTGAGCGAGACGAAGCCGAGCGGCACCTTGCTCGACCCGCCGACGCAGGCGCACGTGATGTCCCGCTTGTCGACGTAGACCGCCTTGAACACCGAGACCGCCCCGACCGAGCCGATGAACAGAGCCACCGGGATCGAGATCCAGTTCAGGGCGCCCGCGACCATCAGCACGCCGGCGATGCCCTCCAGGAACGGGTAGGCGTAAGCGTAGCGGACCCAGCGTTGTCCCAGCAGGTCGTAGCCCAGGAACATCGAGGAGAAGCTCTCCACGTCCTGCAGCTTCAAGAGGGCGAGCACGCACATGCTGAATGCGATGAACCACGCGGCGGCGCGCATCGTGAACGGGGTGCCGTAGACGGCGTGGCTCGCCGCCAGGGCCATCAGCGCCGTCATCGAGAACACCGCGATGACGGGCGTGTAGGTCGGCTTGCTCGGGTCGTTGGCGGCCTTGCCGAAGTGGTGCTGGAGATCGTCGAAGCCGCCGACCCGCTCGCCGTTGATGAAGGTCTGCGGCGTCGACTTGACGTGGTGCTCGTCCTTGAACCGGTCGATCTCCTCGCGCGTGGTCAGCCAATGGTCATCGACCGCGAAGCCCTGGCGTTCGAGGAGGTCCCTGGCCTTCAGGCCGTAGGGGCAGGTGTGCTCGGGCGTGACCATCCGGTAGAGGACGGCCTTGCGGGCCGGTGACGGCATGAGTTGCTCCTTCGATGCAGGTTGGGGCGCCGGCGTCGCTACTCGGCGGCGACCCGGTGATGTGTCGGCTCCTCGACGGCCGTCGCCTGGGATTGGTTGCCCGGCGGCAGCGTCCAGCCCTTCACGAGCGCGTAGACGGCGGGGACCACCACGAGGGTCAGCGCGGTGGAGGAGACCATGCCGCCGATCATCGGCACGGCGATGCGCTGCATGACCTCCGAGCCCGAGCCGGTGCTCCATAGGATCGGGACGAGACCGGCCATGATGGCGACCACCGTCATCATCTTGGGCCGTACCCGCTCGACCGCGCCGACCATGATGGCGCCGCGCAGGTCCGCCCGCGTCGGGGGGCGCTCCTCGCGGCTGCACCCGGCCCGCACCTCGTCCCAGGCGTGGTCGAGGTAGACCAGCATGATCACCCCCGTCTCGGCGGCGACGCCGGCGAGCGCGATGAATCCCACCGCGACGGCTACCGACATGTTGAAGCCCATCCACCACAGCAGCCACACCCCGCCGACCAAGGCGAACGGCAGCGACAGCATCACGATGAGCGTCTCGGTCAGCCGCCGGAAGTTCAGGAAGAGGAGTAGGAAGACGACGAGCAGCGTCAGCGGCACGACGATCCGAAGCCGCGCCTCGGCCCGCTCCAGGTACTCGTATTGCCCGCTCCACTGGAGCGTTGTGCCCTGGGGCAGCGTCACCTCGTCGGCCACGGCCTTGCGCGCCTCGGCCACGTAGCCGCCGAGGTCGCGTCCGGCGATGTCGACGAAAATGTAGACCGCGAGCTGCCCGTTCTCGGTTCGGATCGAGGTCGGCCCCCGCGTCATCTCCACCTTGGCCACCTCGCGCAGGGGCACCGTGCCGCCGGCCGGCAGGGGCACCTGCACCTCATCGGCGATGGCGCGCGGGTCCGAGCGGAAGGCGCGCGGGTATCGCACGTTGACGGTGTAGCGCTCCCGCCCCTCGACCGTGTTCGTCACGGCCTGCCCGCCGAGCGCCGTCGCGATGACGTCCTGCACGTCGCCGACCATCAGCCCGTAACGGCCCAGCGCCTCCCGGTCGGGGGTGATGTCGAGGAAGTAGCCGCCGATCACCCGCTCGGCGTAGGCGCTCGACGTGCCCGGCACCGCCCGGACGACTGCCTCGACTTGCCGGGCGACCCCCTCCATCTGCTTGAGGTCGGTCCCGAGGACCTTGATGCCGACCGGCGTACGGATGCCGGTCGAGAGCATGTCGATGCGGGCGCGGATCGGCTGCGTCCAGGCGTTCGACACGCCGGGGAACTGCAGCGCCTTGTCCATCTCCTCCTTGAGGCTGGCGAGGGTGACGCCGGGGCGCCACTCCGCCTTTGGCTTCAGGGCGATGACCGTCTCGAACATCTCCATGGGCGCCGGGTCGGTGGCCGTGTTGGCGCGGCCCGCCTTCCCGTAGACGGAGGCGACCTCGGGAAAGGACTTGATGATCCGGTCCTGGGTCGCCAGCAGCTCGCCGGCCTTGGTCACCGAGATCCCCGGCAGGGTGGTCGGCATGTAGAGCAGGCTGCCCTCGTCGAGGTCGGGCATGAACTCGGAGCCGAGCTGCCGGGCGGGCCAGACTGTCGCCGCCAGCACGCCCACGGCGAGCAGGATGGTGAGCACCCGCGCCCGCAGCACGCCCGCGATGAGGGGCCGGTACAGCCAGATGAGCAGGCGGTTGAGCGGGTTGCGGTGCTCCGGGACGATCCGCCCGCGCACGAACAGCACCATCAGCGCCGGGACGAGCGTCACCGACAGGAGCGCGGCCGCCGCCATGGCGAAGGTCTTGGTGTAGGCGAGCGGCCCGAACAGCCGCCCCTCCTGGCTCTCCAGGGTGAAGATCGGCAGGAAGCTCACCGTGATGACGAGGAGCGAGAAGAACAGCGACGGCCCGACCTCGCTCGCGGCCTCGACCAGGATCTCGCCCCGGGGCTTGCCCGGCGGCGCCCGCTCCAGGTGCTTGTGGGCGTTCTCGATCATGACGATGGCGGCATCGATCATGGCGCCGACCGCGATGGCGATGCCGCCGAGGCTCATGATATTGGCGCCGATTCCGAGCGCCTTCATGCCCGCGAGCGCCATCAGGATGCCGACCGGCAGCATCAGGATGGCCACGAGCGCGCTGCGGATGTGCAGGAGGAACACCACGCAGACCAGGGAGACGACGATGCTCTCCTCGACCAACGTGTGCCGCAGGGTGTCGATGGCCGCCTCGATGAGTTGCGAGCGGTCGTAGACCGGCAGGATCTCGGTGCCGGCCGGCAGGCTCTTGGCCACCTCGGCGAGCTTCGCCTTGACCCCCTCGATGACGCTGAGGGCGTTCGCGCCGAAGCGCTGTAGGACGATGCCGCCCGCGACCTCGCCCTCGCCGTTCATCTCGGTGATGCCGCGCCGCTCGTCCGGCCCGAGTTCGACGCGGGCGACGTCCCGGACCCGCAGCGGCGTGCCGCCGGCGGTCTTGAGGACGATGTTCTCGATGTCGGCGATGCTCCTCAGGTAGCCGCGGCCGCGCACCATGAACTCGAACTCGGACAGTTCGACCGTGCGGCCGCCGACGTCGGCATTGCTCGTGCGGATCGCGTCCCGAAGCTTGTTGAGGGAGATGCCCTGGGCTCGCAGGCGGTTCGGGTCGACGACGACGTTGTACTGCTTCACGAAGCCGCCGACGCCCGCGACCTCGGCCACGCCTTCGGCCCGCGAAGCGCCGAACCGCACGACCCAGTCCTGGAGCGAGCGCAGCTCCGCGAGGGTCCGCTCCTTCGCCACGGCGACGTATTGGTAGACCCAGCCCACGCCGGTCGCGTCGGGTCCCAGCGTCGGCGTCACGCCGGCAGGCAGGCGGTTCGCCGCCGCGTTCAGGTACTCCAGCACCCGGGACCGGCCCCAGTAAGGGTCGGTGCCGTCCTCGAAGATCACGTAGACGAAGGACACACCGAAGAACGAGAAGCCGCGGACCACCTTCGCCTTCGGCACCGTCAGCATGGCGGTGGTTAGCGGATAGGTGACCTGGTCCTCGACCACCTGGGGCGCCTGGCCCGGATACTCGGTGTAGACGATGGCCTGCACGTCCGAGAGGTCGGGGATGGCGTCAAGCGGCAGCGTCCGCAGCGCGAGCACGCCGCCCGCGACCGCGAACACGGTCCCGACCAGCACGAGGACGAGGTTGCGGGCGGACCAGCCGATGAGTCGCGCGATCACGGCCTGCCTCCCGCGTTCGCGGCCTGCCGGCCGTCCTTCGGGGCGGCCAGGGACTGGAGCGCGGCCTTGAGGTTGCTCTCGGCGTCGATGAGGAAGTTCGCCGCCGTGACCACCCGGTCGCCGGCCGAGACGCCGTCCCGGATCTCGGTGAAGCCCTCGCCGCGGACGCCGACCTTCACCTCCTTGGGCTCGAATCGGCCCTCGCCCCGGTCGAGGAGCACGACCTGGCGTTCGCCGGTGTCGATGACGGCGTCGTCGGGGACCGCCACCACCGGCTTGGCGTCGCCGGTGTCGATCTGGACCTCGGCGTACATGTCGGGCAGCAGCGAGCCGTCCGGGTTCGGCAGCTCGATGCGCACCCGCGTCGCTCGGGTGTCGGCGTTCACCTGAGGGTAAATCACCGCGACCTTGCCGGAAAAGGTCTTCCCCGGGGCCGAGCGAAGGCGGACGGTGACGGGCTGGCCCACGCGCACCGCGGCGAGGTCGCGCTCGGGCACGTCGGCCAACACCCACATCGTCGAGATGTCGCCGATCCGGAACAGGGTGTCGCCGGCGGCGGCCTTCATGCCCTCGACGGCGGTCCGCTGCAGGACGAGGCCGTCGCGCGGAGAGGACCAGGTGATGGCCATCGGCACCTTCCGGGTGCGCTCCATCTCGTCGATGACGGCCTCTGAGACGTTCAGGTTCTGGAGCCTGCGGCGCGCCCCGTCGAACCCCGGGTTGGCGATGAGCTGGGCCGCGGCCGCGTTGATCTCGGGCGAGTAGACGTGGACCAGCGCCTGTCCCTTACGGACGCGGTCGCCGGTGGTGACGTTCTCGACGTGGTCGACGTAGGCGTCGGACCGGGTCGCGATGACGGTCACGCGCCGCTCGTCGAGGGCGACCGTGCCGGGCACGCGCACCGGCTGCGCCACGACCCGCCGGTCCACGACCTCGGTCCGCACGCCGGTGCGTTGGACCTTGCCGGGCGAGACGGTCACGACGTTCCCGCCCTCGTCCTCGCCCGCGTAGACGGGGATGTAGTCCATCCCCATCGAGTCCTTCTTCGGCACCGGCGAGGTGTCTGGCAGCCCCATGGGGTTGCGGTAGTACAGGACGCGCCGATTGCCCGGGCCAGGCCCGGCCGCCCCGGCCGCCATGCCGCCCTTGCCCATACCGTCCTTGCCCATGTCTTGAGCCGCCATGCCGGCGGGCATGGCCGTGGCCTCGGCGTCCTCCACGTCGAAGCGCACGTCCTCGCTGGCGTGGACTGCCCGGAACTCCCGACCGTCCCCCGTGACCATCGGCGCGAGCGAGTAGACCGGCTTCCCGTCCGGGTCCCGGTAGTAGACGACCGGGCCGGACGGGGCGGCGGGACGAGCCGCCGCCGACACCGGCGCCGACGGCACCAGGCGAGCGAGGCCGTCCCGCGCCCTGTCCACGAGCGCGGTCGGCAGGCTCCCCGCCACTCGACCCGCAAGGTCGGACACGGCGGGACCGTCGTGCCCGGTCCAATACCCGGCGGACCCCGCCGCGAGCGCGGCGAGGGCCCCGGCGAGCCATGCGGACCGGTTCATTTCCCGGCCTGGATGATCAGCTTGTCCTCGACCGTGCCGGTCTCGCCCTGGACCTTCGCGGCCAGCGACAGGCGCCAGCGGCCCTGCATTCCGAGATGGGCCTTGAAGCGGTAGATGCCGGGCTCGGTCGAGGGCACCTGCTCGACCTTGGTGGCCATCTCCTCCATGGCGTCGGGGGCCATGTCGAGCCGCTTGGCGAAGACCACGGCGTCGGTCACCGGCTTGCCGCTGCGCTTGTCCACCAGCCGGACGGCGAGGACGGCATCGCCGACTTTGGCCTCCTGCTGGACGAGTTGGAACTGGTAGTCCTTGGTGTCCGCGAATGCGGACGAGGTGAGAGCCGGCACCGACAGCACGGCACCGAGCAGCGCCGCCGAGGGCGGGCGCGCGAGGGTGTTCTTGGTCACGGGTGTCATCTCCTGAACGCGATGGGTGCCGGCGCGCAGGCGCGCGGCATCGTGCCGGCGCTCACGCCGGCGGCATCGGGTTCAGGCTCGGGGAGGCTCGGGTAGCGGCGTCCCGTGCACGCTCGCGAACGGGGGTGCCGCGGGCCAGGCCAAGGCCGCCCGCGTTCCGACGGGCGCCGGGAGGACGACCGCCGTGGGCAGGAGCGAGGCGACGGGGGCGAGGCACAGCGCCATCAGCGGGCAGCCCTTGGCGCAGTCCGGCTTGGCCGCCTTCTCGTGCGGACAACAGGGCATGTCGTTCATGGCCATATCCGCCATGTCGATCCGACCGGAGCCGTCGTCGGCCATGACCATGACAGGCATGGCGTGGCCGTGATGGTCGTGGACGGCGGCCGGCATCGCGGCGTGCATGCCCGCGGTGGCCGCGGGAGCGGTCACCGGCGTCAGGGCGAGACTGAGGACCGCCAGGAGCGGCAACAGTCGCCGGAGGGCGAGCCAGAACGTCACGAATCCAAGATGCCAAATTCCGGGCCGGCGCGAAAGTCCGGCCGACGGTCTCAGGAACGGCGAACGCGCCGGTTGGTTGCGCTTGGCTCAGGCGGGCTCGGCCGGATAGCCGGCCTCTGCGATGGCCCGGGCGATCCGGTCGGCCGATCCCGTGGTTCCCGACACGGTGACCAGCTTCGCCCCGAGGTCGACCTCGACGCCTGCGTTCGGCTCGATGGCCTGCACGGCGCGGGTCACGCACTTGGCGCAGCCGCCGCAGCCCATTTTCTCGACCTTCAAATGGATCATGACGCTCTCCTTCGGACGATGTCCCGACGAGATGGGGCTTCCCACCGTTGGAAGGTCAAGGGCCGGAATGGTGTCCTCAGACCGAGACCTGCGCATCCGGGCGGCCGCTTCCGCCTGATGATCGTTGGAGATGCCCCCCGGCCGAGGCAATCCGTGTAAAGACAGTCCGGCACGATCTGCCCGGGGAGGCACTTTGCCGTCCTGGAATTGACGGAGCAAACGTCCGGTTTCGGGATTTGCTCAGCGGCGCATAAATGGCGGTGTTGGGTCGATAGGGGCCCGTCCGTTTTTTCAATGGTACTCCTTCGAAGCGGACAGGCTGCTTTCGGCCAGCATACGCCAATCCAGACCGCTACTGTGCGCAAAACCGGACGCTCGGCTTTGCGCCCATCTCGGCCGCTCAGCCGCCTCAGGCCGCACTCCGGAGTGGCAACTTTGGACTGATCACGATCAGCGTGGCCGTGACCTAGGATGTGTAGCTCTCGCCATTACCCAAAGGCGCGATTGGTCATGCTTCCCCATTCAGGCTCGATGCAGCAGCAGCTCTGCCGGTCGGCCGGTCAGCTCAGCGCGATGATCGAAGCGAGCCGTGAAGCTGCCGACGCCGCCGGTCAGCGACCGGAGCTCGACAATGAGATCCGATGTTTCCGCCTCTGGTATTAGGGCGTTCAACACGTCCCAGCCGGCCCAATCGGGCCGCGCATCAAAGCCCAGGATCTGGCCCCGGCGGCTCGTGACCAGACCCGTAGCCTTTGCGGTCGCGGATGACGGCGTCACGAGCTCGATCGCCCATACGGGCTCGAGCAGGACGGGTTCCGCCTTCGCTAAAGCGTCGTCGAGGGCCAAGCGCGTGGCAGCCTGAAATGCGGCGTCCGACGAGTCGACCGCGTGGAAGGCGCCATCGGTCAGCGTCACCGCGAGATCCTCGACCGGAAAGCCGAGGGTACCCCGCCGCAGATAGGCGCGTGCCCCGGCCTCGACCGATGGGATAAACTTGCGCGGCACCGCGCCACCGACAACCGCGTCCTCGAACACGAAGTCTTCGCCGCGCGGCAGTGGCCGGACGGCCAGGGTAACGTCCGCGAATTATCCGTGGCCGCCGGTCTGCTTCCTGTGCCGCCCGTGTCCGCTGGCGGGCTTTCTGATCGTCTCGCGGTAATCCACCTTCGGCTGACCGCGCCTCACCCGCACACCGAACCGGTCGGACAGCCGCTCGATCGCGACTCTCAGGTGCATGTCGCCTTGGCCGAGGAGCCTGACCTCCTCCAGATCCGCCCGGTGCTCCACCTTCAAGCCGGGATCTTCCTCGACGAGCTTGGCGAGCGCGGCGTTGAGGCGCACGTCATCCTTCCGATCCCGCAGCTGAATCGCGGTCGCATAGACTTGCTGAGGAATGGGCAGGCTACCCCGGTCGTCCAACGCCTGCGTCGAGAACCGCTGTCCGGTCGCGATACCCTCGAGCCGGGTGAAACCGCATGTCTCGCCCGCGTCGGCCGAGGGGATCTTGCCGCTCTGGGACCTATCGGCAGCGAGGAATCCGCCGATCCGCGTCGTCGTGCCCTGGCCTGCCGAGACGGCATCACCCTCCCGGAAGCTGCCACACAACACCCGGCATACCGAGATCTTGCCGCCGAAGGCGGAATGCCGCGTCAGGATCACCTGCGCGACCGAGGGGCCGTCGTCGGGCAAGCCGATGCGCGCACGCGCGCCGGCGATGCGCGGAGCTTCGTGCCGGAGTGTCTTGAGCAACCGGAGGAGGCCGTTGCCGCGTTGCGCGGACCCGATGAGCACGGAGACCGCCTGACTGGTCCGCAACTCCCGGGCGAGGTCTGCCATGACGCGGTCGCGCGCCGGCTCGGCGTCGGTGATGAGCTGCTCCATCAAGATGTCGTCGTGATCGGCGAGACGCTCTAGGAGCGTGAACCGGTCTTCCTTCTCCCGAGGCAGCTCTCCGTCCGGCAAATCGATCCGGGTACTCGGCGCCTGATCGCGGTAGATGAACGCGCGTTCGAGAGCGAGGTCGATGAAGCCGGCCGCTGTTCCGTCGCGCCATATGGGGATCTGCCGCAGCAGGAGCGGGATGCGCGACACGGACTGCAGCGCGGCCAGGGTCTCGCGCAGGCCTTGCGTCGCCGTGTCGATCTTGTTGACGAACAAGAGGTGCGGGACCCCGCGCTGCTCAAGCCCGTGTAGGACGACCTGCAGGGCGGGGAGCCGACGTTCGTCCGCCTCGCAGACGACGACAGCCATATCGCACACGTCCAGAACAGCTTCGCCGGATTGCGCGAACTCGACCGAACCCGGGCAGTCGACGAGGGTGAAGTCGTCGTCAAGGAACCGTAGAGCGGTCAGCGTCGGCTCGGTGCTGATCGCGTATGCACGGCCAGTCGGCTCCGGCTGTACCGACCGGCTCTCGTTTGCGCTGCTGGATTGGCCGGGCTCGCATCGCCGTATCAGCGCGTCGAGCAGCAGACTCTTGCCGCTCTGCGAGGGGCCGACGAAGGCGATACAGCGCGGTTGCCCAACCATTGGATGTTTCCTTCCGCAGGTTCCGGGGGGAGCCGCAATGAGCCCCGCTTCGCTTGATCGTGATCCCTGTGACCGCAGAGGAAAAGCGCGACGTCGCATCATGTCGGCGACTGCGCATGACAATCGAACGGTGACTTCACCGACCGGCAGGCATTCTCGAGACGCGGCCGACGTCGGTCCCGGCGAAGCGGTCACAGCCGCCGAGAGCGGCGGCGCCAGGAATTGCCAGCAAGGTCGCGAGAAAGCGGCGGTGTGGGGTGAGAATGGCCACCGTCAACGGGAGTCCGTGCCACCACCCAGGCTCTTTTGCCTGGTTCATCCGAGCTGCGCAGAATGTCCGTTTTACCGCCTTGCCCGATTGGAAGCAGACCGGCAACTTTCGGCCGATTTTGTTGAAAAACTCGGAGACAGCGCTTCAAGCGTCATCAAAGGTGGCGCCCGAGAGAAAGTTTGTCTCTTGCGGACAGCACGACCCCATTCCTGCATTGTGTTCTAAACGTTCAAGAGTAGGATCTTCTCCGGCCGGCGCCGTTCACGGCGTTGAATCGACCCGGCCCCGAGTTTTTCAACAAAATCGGCCAATACCGGACTTGGAACGCCACTTTGAAGCCGTCTTGCCCTCAGGCGGGATCGGCACCGACCTGTCGTCGGCATGTAAATGAAAACCGGCCACGCGTGTCTGCGGCTCGAAAAGGGTCGCGGTTCGCCCTGACAGACGTATCGATCCGCCTGTTGCTTCCGGGGGTCGTGCTGCCGTACCTCTCGAAAATCGCCAAGTCCAACAGGTTCGAGACGGTCAAACCCCACGGCAGGACGTCGAACGGGGCAGGGGCCTGCCGTAACGCTCCGCAGGAGCAGCAGGTGAGCTTCTTCGGGTCTTGCTGCACTACTTTCCACGCGAGTGGCATCGGCTGCTACGCGTCGGTGACGTTCTCACCGGTTAAGGCAGGCGGATTGCGTAAGTTTTCATGTCAGCGAGGTGAAATGATCAGGTTTGCCTCGATCCTTAGGTGTTCAGTCCCGAGGTGAGATGGGTTGGGTCGTATCTGAACCGGCCTGGGTCGTCTGCCCAGGCTCGGCAGGTCGCTTCGTATGGCGTGAGGCCGCGTAGGGTCTTGAGCCGCCGGGCGAAGTTGTAGGCATCCAGGAAAGCGGCGAGGTGTTCCCGCAGTTGGTCGTGGCTGTCGTAGTGGTAGCGCTTGACGGTCGCGTCCTTGAGGGTCCGGTTCATGCGCTCGACCTGGCCATTGGTCCAC
>NZ_JBFUGA010000120.1:0-16162 GCF_056403155.1 Methylobacterium sp. P3_A11 | reverse complement strand
GTCCCGAGTTCAATCCGATCGAGCAGATCTTCGCCAAGCTCAAGCACCTGCTGCGAACCGCAACCGCCCGCACCGTGCCCGACCTCTGGGTTGCTATCCGCGAGGCCTTCACCCGCTTCACCCCAGACGAATGCCGCAACTGCATCACCGCCGCCGGATATGAGGGCGACTAGGCCGTCGCTACATAGGTGGGAACAGCTCTAGTTGGGTGCGCGGCCACGCAGAGTCTCGAGGCGACCGGCTTGGTTGGAGGCATGGGCGCCTGCTTCAAGCCGGCGATATCCTCACCAAGTCACGCCGGACGATCTCGATGGTCCAAGCCCAGAGCAGGTGCCCGAACACCTCCGAGAACATCTCGTGGGCTGACATGTCCCAATTTTGGGGCGCCCAGCCACCCAACGGCAGCAGGATTGCGTGGAACAGGAGGGTGATGACCAGCCCGAAGGCCAGTCCTTGCCCCAGCGTCACGATCGGGAATGTTGTCGCGAGCAGGCAATAAAGCAGGCCGAAGACGATCGAGAAGCCCTGGTGCATTAGCGCGACGCCGTAATTGATGACGTGGCCGGTAAAGACGTAGGTCATGGCCTCGGCGTTCAGGCCAAGCGCCTTGAGGATGGCGAAGGGCGGCGAAATGCGGCCAGCCTCCCGGGGCGGGAATGGGATCTCGGATCCCCACTTGACGAAGCTCGAAAGATTCCCGCCGAGAAATCCTGCCCAAGCCAGTTTTGCGTAATCCGCAACATTTTCTTTTGTCGCTTGTTTCACCAATTCGTCCTCCGCATATGATCAAATATTGATAGGCATAATTGATAAATGTCGTGAAAATTTCTGACCCAATGTTTATACCAAGAAAGATGCCGTATCAATTATCTGTACGATCGTTTTACACCAAAAATTTGCGAATTTGTTGTAGGAACAACCTAAAGATTTTCGTCGATTGCAGAGGTTATCATGAAAATATCGACTTTGATTGTTGTCTTGTCTGGATGCATCAGTGCGGTATGCGTGACTGTTGCCGCTAAGATGGAGATCGAGGAGTATCAATCCTACAGCAATAGCGTCAGCGCATTGACGGGTGCTACCGCGGCGTTGAAGATCCTTGGCGCTTCGACGCGGATCTCGAAGGAGCGCGGGCCTACCAACAACTTTCTCGGCAGTGAGAGACCGGTGCCGGATGCTATCGAGCAGGCCCTCAGCGCGGCCCGGACCGACACCGATGCAGCCCTGCGAGAGGCCAGCCTCGCCATGTCGACACTGCCCGAGCGGTGGGGAACCAAGGCCGCCGGGGCCGTCGCCGATACCGTTCGGCACCTCGCCACCGTACGGCGGCAGGTCGATGCCCTGACGGCTCAAGCTAAGGCACACCGATCTCAAGACGCGGTGGCGGGGATCGTGAAGGCCATGATCGCCGTCCCGCCGACGCTCGACGAGGCGTTGAATGCCGTGGACGATGCGACATTGTCGGCCGATCCGAGCCTGGGCTCCTGGCTGACGTTGGCCCGGACCGCGACGGAGTTGCGTGACTTCGCGGGTCAGATCGGATCCGTATTCACCCCTGCTCTCGTAACAAAGCGGCTCATGACGGACGAGGAGGTCGGTCACTACAATCGATTGACCGGCTATGTCGACGCGCAGATGCGGCAGATCCTGCTTGCCCGCGGGAAAATCGGTGATGATCCACGTGTCGATGAGCTCGTGAAAAACATGTGGACGCAATATGTCGAAGTCGGCGAGAAATTGGCCGCGGATATTGTAGGCCAAAGCTTGGATGGCCGAGCAACTACCATGACGGTGCAGGACTTTGCCGCGCGTTACGTCCCGTCCATGAATTCGATCATCGACCTTCGCGATCGGTTGTTCGTCCGCATCTTCGACCTGATCGACGCTCGCATCGCCTTGGCTCGGACGCGGTTCGTCCTCTTCCTGCTGAGCGGTGGCGCGGTGCTCATGATATGCGGCGGCGTGATCGTGGTGTGCATCCGGAAGATCTCGATGCCGATCCGCCGCATGGCGCAGGTCATGAGCCGGATTTCAGACGGTGACACCAGCATCGCCGTTCCCGACACGAAAACGGAGAACGAGATCGGCGCGATGGCGGCGGCCGTGCAGGTCTTCAAGGATAATCTGATCCGCAGCCAACACCTCGAAATGGAGGCCGCTCAGGCTCGGGGGGCCGCCGAGGAGCATCGCAAACGCACCATGCGGGAGCTGGCCGACGGGTTCGAGGAGGCGGTCGGGAGCATCGTCGGCCGTGTCTCGTCGTCGGCCACAGAGCTGCAGGCCACCGCCCAGGCCATGACCGCCACCGCCGCAGAGACGGCCGGCCAGTCCACGACCGTGGCGTCCGCGGCCGAACAGGCCGCGAGCAACGTGAACACCGTGGCGCTCGCCGCCAAGGAACTCGGCTCGTCCCTGCAGGAAATCAGCCGGCAGGTGGACGGCTCGGCCAAGCTCGCGCAAGCGGCCGTGGACGAGTCGGATCAGACGGCTGCGCTGGTGCAGGAGCTGAGCGCGACGGTCGGGCAAATCGGCGATGTGGTCGGACTGATCTCATCGATCGCTTGGCAGACCAACCTGTTGGCGCTCAACGCCGCGATCGAAGCAGCCCGCGCCGGTGCCGCCGGCCGCGGCTTCGCGGTGGTCGCCGCCGAGGTCAAGGCGCTCGCCGAGCAGACGGCCAAAGCCACCGAGGAGATCGCAGGCCAGATCACGCGCGTTCAGGGCGTGACGGCTGAGGCGGTCGGTGCCATCGGGGCGATCACCGCGCGGATCCGGGAGATCAACGGCATGGCGGCCACCATCGCCGCCGCGGTGGAGGAGCAGGGCGCCGCCACGCAAGAGATCGTGCGCAACGTCGCTCAGGCTGCCACCGGCACGGACGAGGTGACGAGCAACATCACCGGCGTGGCCAAGGCCTCCGAGGAGACCGGTGCGGCTGCCGCGCAGGTCCTCAGTGCAGCGGACGAGTTGTCGCGCCAATCCGAGCAGCTCGGTGCAGAGGTGACGCACTTCCTCGCGACGGTCAGAGCGGGCTGAGGCTTGCTCTTGCCCCGATGGTGGCTCCAGGCGCCCGGCCGAGAATCAGGCTTGGCTGCCTTCGTCCCGGACCTGATCGTGCCGGCGCGATCCTCTGGAGCACCCGCCACCCGACGCGCGCCGCTGCCGACCGCGGCATCGATTGCGACCTGAAATGACGCTGTCTGCCTAGCGTCCCAGCGCTCCCAAAGGCGGCGCCGAGCGCGTCGCCCACGGATCATCAGGAGGCGGGCCTCGCCGATGCGAAGCCCGCACGAAACGCCGCCTCAGGCGAGCTTCAGCCCCACGTCGACGTTGCCGCGAGTGGCGTTGGAGTACGGGCACACTTGGTGCGCGGCATCCACGAGCTTCTGCGCGTCGGCGCGGTCGAGGCCCGGCAGGCTGATCGTCAGGTCGGCGGTGATGCCGAAGCCGCCCTCCGAGCGCGGACCGATGCCGACGTCGGCGGTCACGCTCGTCTCGGCCGGGACCTTCAGCTTCAGCGACGGGGCGACGGCCTTCATCGCGCCCAGGAAGCAGGCCGAGTAACCGGAGGCGAAGAGCTGCTCCGGATTCGCGCCCGGACCGCCCGCGCCACCGAGTTCCTTCGGGGTGGAGAGCTTCACCTCGAAGCTGCCGTCGGCCGTCTTGGCGGCGCCGTCGCGGCCGCCCGTAGCGGTGGCGGTGGTGCGGTACTTCACGTCTACGGACATGTCGATCTCCGATTTCAGGAAGTGAGTCGGCATCTAGGGGCCGGCTGGCATCCGCATAGCCCTCATTTATATTGCGCGCAATCTAATTTCAGGGATCGATGAGTGCGAAGCGGTCGACGTCCACGAGGCCGCGATCTGTGATCTTCAGGTGGGGTATGACGGGCAGCGGCAGGAACGCGACCTGAAGGAACGGTTCCGCGAGAACGACCCCGAGGTTCCGGGCCGCGGACCGCAGGGTCACCAGGGACTGGCGGATGCCGTCGAACGGCATCAGGCTCATCAGGCCGGCGACGGGAAGGGCGATCTCGGCGAGAACGCGCCCGCCTTCGACGACCACGAAACCGCCCTCGATCTCGCCGAGGCGGTTCACCGCGACGGCCATGTCGGCATCGTCCGCGCCGACGACCGTGATGTTGTGGCTGTCGTGACCGACCGACGAGGCGATGGCACCGCGCTTCAGGCCGAACCCCTTCACGAACGCCACGCCGATCCCGCGCGTGCCCGGTTGCGTCCGCCCGTGGCGCTCGATCACGGCGACCTTGATGACGTCTTGATCGAGATCGATCCGGCGCTGGCCGCCGGAATAGGGCAGGGTGAGGTCGTGACGCAGGGTGATGATCTTGCCCGGCACCACCCCGATCACCGGCGTCGACGGTCCGGAGCCGCCGGCGGCGAAATCCGCGGACGACACGCGCCGCGCCCGCACGCTGCCGCGGCCGATGGGCTCGACGGAGGCGCGCGCGTCGAACAGGGCCGCGTCCACCGGCCGCCCGGCGCTGAAGACCTGCGCGACGGCGCAAGTGGCGAGGTCGTCGAGGACGACGAGATCGGCGCGCTGGCCGGGCGCGACCAGGCCCCGGTCGTGCAGGCCGAAGGCCCGGGCCGCCGACCAGGAGGCCGCCCGGTAGGCGGCCAGAGGCGGCACGCCGAGCGAGATGGCGGTGCGGATGACGAAGTCGAGGTGGCCCTCCTCGGCGATGTCGAGGGGATTGCGGTCGTCGGTGCAGAAGGCGAGGAACGGCGCGGTCCGCTCCGTCAGGATCGGCGCGAGGGCGTGCAGATCCTTGCAGACCGACCCTTCGCGGATCAGCACGGTCATGCCCTTGGAGAGTTTCTCCATCGCCTCTTCCGGCGAGGTCGCCTCGTGCTCGGTGCGGATGCCGGCGGCGATGTAGCCGTTGAGGCCGAGGCCGCGCAGGAGGGGCGCGTGGCCGTCGATGTGCCGTCCCTGGAACAGAGCGAGCTTGTCCAGCACGCCGGGATCGCCCGCGAGAACTCCCGGGAAGTTCATGAATTCGGCGAGCCCGATCACCTTCCGGTGGCCGGCAAAGGCTGTGAGATCGTGTGCGTCGATCCTGGCGCCGGACGTCTCGAGATGGTCCGTGGCCGGCACGCAGGACGAGAGCTGGACGCGCAGATCCATCGCCAGGGTCTCGGAGGCGGCCAGGAACCACGTGAAGGCATCGGTGCCCAGGACGTTGGCCATCTCGTGGGGGTCGCAGATCCCCGTCGTGACGCCATGCGGCAGCACGCAGCGCTCAAATTCCTGCGGCAGCATCAGTGACGACTCGACATGGAAGTGGGTGTCGATGAAGCCCGGCACCACGACCTTCCCGGAGACATCGATTTCCCGGAGGCCGCGATACTGACCGAAGGTCCCGACGATGCGGTCGCCGCAGACCGCGATGTCGGAGGCGACGAGGTCGCCGGTCACGAGGTCGAGGAAGCGGCCTCCCTTGAGCACGAGATCCGCTTCGGCGCGGCCCTGCCCCTGCGCGATGATCCGCCGGAGGACATCAGCCTGTGTCATCGTGCCCCCAAAACCAGCCCTGCCATCCGCCAGAAGCATGCCACGGATCCGACCCGGTCGGCGACGCTTGCGGTCGCGGGATGGCGAGCGCAGAAGCCTGTCACCCTCGAACCAGTCGAAGTTCTCGATGCCCGCCTATCGTTCCCGCACCACCACCCATGGCCGCAACATGGCCGGCGCCCGCGGCCTCTGGCGCGCCACCGGCATGAAGGATTCGGATTTCGGCAAGCCGATCATCGCGGTGGTGAACTCGTTCACGCAGTTCGTGCCGGGCCACGTCCATCTCAAGGACCTCGGCCAGCTCGTGGCGCGTGAGATCGAGGCCGCCGGCGGCGTCGCCAAGGAGTTCAACACCATCGCGGTCGATGACGGGATCGCGATGGGCCATGACGGCATGCTGTACTCGCTGCCGTCCCGGGAACTCATCGCCGATTCCGTCGAGTACATGGTCAACGCACACTGCGCCGACGCGATGGTGTGCATCTCCAATTGCGACAAGATCACCCCCGGCATGCTGATGGCGACGCTGCGCCTCAACATCCCCACGGTCTTCGTCTCGGGCGGCCCGATGGAGGCCGGCAAGGTTCAGCTTCCGGGCATCACCAAGAAGGTCGATCTCGTCGACGCGATGATCGCGGCCGCCGACGACCGGATCTCCGACGAGGACGTCGCCGTCATCGAGCGCTCGGCCTGCCCGACCTGCGGCTCGTGCTCAGGCATGTTCACGGCGAACTCCATGAACTGCCTCACCGAGGCCCTCGGCCTCGCCCTTCCGGGCAACGGCTCGGTGCTGGCGACCCACGCCGACCGCAGGCGCCTGTTCGTGGAGGCCGGTCACCTCATCGTCGATCTCGCCCGCCGCCACTACGAGCAGGACGATGCTGGCGTGCTGCCGCGTGCCGTGGCGAACTTCAAGGCCTTCGAGAACGCCATGACCCTCGACATCGCCATGGGAGGCTCGACCAACACGGTGCTGCACCTGCTGGCGGCCGCCCACGAGGGCGAGGTGCCGTTCACCATGGCCGATATTGACCGGCTGTCCCGGCGCGTGCCGGTGCTCTGCAAGGTCGCCCCGGCGGTGGCCAACGTCCACATGGAGGACGTGCACCGGGCCGGCGGCATCATGGGCATCCTCGGCGAGCTCGACCGGGCCGGCCTGATCGACACCACGGTCGGCAACGTCTCGGCCGGGACGCTCGGCGGGGCGCTCGCCCGCTGGGACGTGCGCGCCGACCCGGCGGCGTCGGTCCGGACCTTCTACCGGGCGGCCCCCGGCGGCGTGCCGACCCAGGTTGCGTTCAGCCAGGAATCCCGCTTCGACGAACTCGATCTCGACCGGGAGGGTGGCGTCATCCGCGATGCCGCGCACGCCTATTCGCGGGATGGCGGGCTCGCCGTCCTCTACGGCAACCTCGCCGAGCAGGGCTGCATCGTGAAGACTGCGGGCGTTGACGCCTCGATCCTGACCTTCACGGGAACGGCCCGGGTGTTCGAGAGCCAGGACGCGGCCGTCGACGGCATCCTCAACGGCAAGGTCACGGCCGGCGAGGTGGTGCTGATCCGCTACGAGGGGCCACGCGGCGGACCCGGCATGCAGGAGATGCTCTACCCCACGAGCTACCTCAAATCGAAGGGGCTCGGAAAGGCCTGCGCCCTGGTCACCGACGGACGGTTCTCCGGCGGCTCCTCGGGCCTGTCCATCGGCCATGTCTCGCCGGAGGCGGCCGAGGGCGGGCTGATCGGTCTCGTGCGCGACGGCGACCCCATCGCCATCGACATCCCGTCCCGGCGCATTCACCTCGACGTCGATCAGGCGGAGCTGGATCGACGGCGCAGCGCCCAGGAGGCGGCAGGCTGGCAGCCGGCAAGCCCGCGCAAGCGCAAGGTGACCACGGCCCTACGCGCCTACGCCCTGCTGACGACCAGCGCGGCCCACGGGGCGGTTCGCCGGGTTTGATCAGCGGGCGCCGAGAACCAGGGCGGCGATAGCACCGAGGAGGGCTGCTGCCGCCAACGCAAGGCCGATCGCCCGCCGGCGGACGGGTGACTGCGTCCGTCCGCCGTGCTGCGGCGGCGGCGCCGCGATCCGACCGAGCGCGGTCAGCATCAGCGGCTCGATCGCCGCGTAGCCGGCCGGGCTCAGATGCAGCCCGTCGGTCCCGTATTCGGGCCGCAGGCCGCCGGTCTCCGTCGCCAGCACCGCGTGATAGTCGATGAAGGTCGCGTCGTGCTCGTGCGCATGGTCCCGCAGCCACCCGTTGACCGCCGCGATCATCGCCGGTGCGTCCTGAACCTCCGGATTCCAGGGGATGCGGTCGACCGGCATGATCGAGCCGATCCAGGCCTTCACGCCCAGGGCGCGCGCCTCATCGAGCATGCCGGCGAGGGTCCGGGCGATCTCCTCGGCCGGGACAAAGAATCCCTCGTTGCGGCCGATGTCGTTGACGCCGCACAGGAGGTGCACGCCCCGGGCGCCCGTCTCCTCGAGGTCGCGCCGGAACCGCATGGTGATCCAGCGCGCCGTCTGGCCGGACCCGCCGCGCGGGATCAGGTCATAGGCCTCGAACGTCCCGGCCCTGTGGAAGCCCCACAGTTCGGTAATCGAATCCCCGATGAAGACGATCGGCTCGGCCATTGCTCAGGCGGGATGCGCGGCCCCAATCACGGCGAGCACCTCCGCCTCGAGCCGGTCCGCCATCATCTGGCGCCCCTCCGAGGTCACGTGGACGATGTCGGTGAACAGGGCGCGAGAATCGCCTTCGAACAGACGGCTCAGGTCCCGCACCGCGAAAGCTAAGCCGGCCGCGTCGAGCCGGCCGAGGACGCTCTCGAAGCGCTCGTACTGGCGGTCGAGATAGGTCAGGAATGCGCCGGACGCGGCCGCCGTCTCCGCTCCCGCCAGGGCCTTCTTGCGCGCCACCGTAGGCTGCAGGAGGAACCGGACCGGCGCGCCGATCCCGGGCGCGAGCCGCGCCAGGCGCTTCAGCGCCAGCTCGAACTGCCGCACCACCTCCCACTCCCAGATGTCGGACTGCCAGTTCGTGAGCGACCGCAGGTTCTCGAGTCGGTTGAAGATCATTGCCTGCAGGCCGTCATACGACAGGGCCTCCGCGTCGTCGGCCGACTTCCTCGGATCGAAGAAGTAGTCGTAAAGGCTCTCGTTCGCGAAGTGGTTGTAGGGAATGCCGGCCCGCGGGTCGAAGCTCCAGGGCTGAAAGATATCCGTCGCGCCGCCGACGATCAGGATGACGTCGGGCTGGAGATCCATCAGCCGCGTCGTGATCAGGGCGATCATCTGGTTCAGACAGGCCGAGACGGAGCCGAAATTGTAGACGCGCGCGCCCGACCCGTGCGCCTGCTTCAGTCGGGTCTCCAGCCGGCCCGGCACCGTGTCGGCGAAGACCTGTCCGTCGATCAGGGTGCTGTCGCCGACGACGAAGACCCGCAGCGTCTCCGATGCGGTCCGCGTATCCGCATGCGCGTCGTTGCGGTAGCCGAGGGCGTCATAGCGCCAGCCCTGACCACCCGCTTCCGCGAGGGGCTTGCCGGCGAACTGCACATAGGGCGCGGGAAAGCGGCTGTTCGCGTCGAAGCTCGGGAAGCTCTGAAGGAACTTCCGCCGGCGCGCGTCGGCGCTGTCGTCGGGCGGCCGGTGGGCCATGATCCGTCTTCTCCCGGAACGGAGGATCGGTGGCGATGGGCTGGTTCAAGCCCGGGCTATGTCGGCGCTCCGCTCAGCTTCGGAGCGTGGCGTGGTTCTCCAGGAACCAGCCGTAGGTCTGGCGCAGGCCGTCCTCCAGGGCGATCTCGGGCTGCCAGCCCATGGCGCGAAGCCGCGACACGTCCATGAGCTTGCGCGGCGTGCCATCCGGCTTGGTCGCGTCGAACGCGAGCTGCCCTTCGTAGCCGATCACCCGCGCCAGAGCCTCGGCCAGTTGCCGGATGGTGCAATCCTCGCCGGTCCCGACGTTGATGTGGGACAGGTCCGGCCGCGTGTTCTGCGCGTAGACCGCGTCATCCATCTCCATCACGTAGACGCTGGCCCGCGCCATGTCGTCGACGTGCAGGAACTCGCGCATCGCGCGCCCGGTGCCCCATACGGTGACGCTCGCGCGCCCCTCCTGCTTCGCCTCGTGCAGACGGCGCATCAGCGCCGGCAGAACGTGGGCGTTCTCGGGGTGGAAGTTGTCGTTCGGTCCGTAGAGGTTGGTCGGCATGACGCTGCGGTAGCGCCGCCCATACTGGCGGTTGTAGCTCTCGCACATCTTGATCCCGGCGATCTTGGCGATCGCATAGGGCTCATTGGTCGGCTCGAGCAGCCCGGTCAGCAAGGCGTCCTCGCGCATCGGCTGCGGGGCGAGCTTCGGATAGATGCAGGACGATCCCAGGAACAGAAGACGGTCCACGTCGTGCGTGTGCGCGGCGTCGATCAGGTTTGCCTGGATCAGCAGGTTCTCGTGGATGAACTCGGCCGGGTAGGTGTTGTTGGCGTGGATGCCGCCGACCTTCGCGGCGGCGAGATAGACCTGATCGATGCGGTTCTCCGCGAAGAAGCGCCGCACCGCCGCTTGGTCCAGCAGGTCAAGGCTCCGCCGATCCGCCGTGAGGATCCGCGCGTGTCCCAGCTCACGCAGGCGACGCACGATCGCCGAGCCCACCATGCCCCGATGGCCCGCCACGAAAATGGTCTGACCCCGACCGTCCATCACGCGTCCGTTCCCTGCCGAAAGCTCGGATTTCCAAGCTCCTATAACCCCTTTGCGGCGCGATATCGCCGCGCAAACACGCGTTTTCTGAGGCGGCCGGCTCAGCTGCCGCGCGTGAAGGTGGGCAGGGTCGTCGCGCGGGAAAACAGCTTCAGAGATACAATCGAAAGTTGGATTAATCATTCTACCAGAAGCTGCATTCGTGCCTGCTTGACCACCTGAGGGATCAGGGTCGGTCCGGAATCGTGTTCGGCCGCGCAGCGATGGAGTCTCAAATGCGTCCCTCGACCATCGTCCCGGCTCTGCCGCGAACCGCGATGGCCGCGATCGCAAAGCCGCGCCTCGCGCGGATCACGCCGATCGCGGCCGGCCTCCTGATCTGCACGGCCCTGGCGACGCCGGCGCTCGCGCAGCTCCTGCGCGGAACGCTGGATACAACCACGAATGGTATCTTGGGCACCGGTATCACGATCGGATCCAGTTGCCCGCGCAGTGGCATCCTCGGGACTGGACTCAACGTCGGCACCACCAGCGGCGGCGGCATCCTCGGGACAGGCGTGACCGTCGGTACCACCGCACCCGGAACCGGGATCTTGGAGACCGGTCTCAACGTCGGGACGACCAGCGGCGGCGTACTCGGAACCGGCGTTCTGGTCGGGACGACCGGTCCGGGCGATGGACTTCTCGGCACCGGTGTCACACTCGGCACCGCGGGTACAACGGGCAATTGCGGTACCTGCGGTGGCCCCGGCGGCGGTGGAACTGGAGTGAGTGGAACCGGAGGGAGTGGAACGGGGGGCGGCTCCGGCCAGGGCATCCACTTCCTGACCGGCAACCTCACGCAATCGCAGGGTCAGACGGTCATCAGCGAGCTGAGGCTGTCCCAGCTCTCCAGCGTCACCGGCATCACTGCCAACAACACAAGCGGATAGACCGCGCCGATCGCCATCGGCAGCGACGCCCTTGCGGTCGGTTACGGATCCAGCGCAGCCTGAACGACATCGACGGCCGCGGGCACCGGCGCGAGCGCTGCCACCACCGGGAGCGTCGCCCTCGGCTACGCGGCCAGCGCCCAGGGGCTCGGCGGAACCGCCGCCGGTACGGCATCCGCTGCCTGCGGGGCCGGAAGCACCGCGCTCGGTTTCGTCGCCGGGGCGACCGGGACCGGATCCACCGCGATCGGCGCGGCGGCCTCGGCGGCCGGCAACAACAGCGTCGCGCTCGGCAACGGGGCGGCCGCCAATCAGGCCAACACGATCGCGATTGGGGACAACGTCAAGACGACGAACGCCAACCAAGTGGCGATCGGCAATGCTGCCAACACCTACACGCTGGCCGGGGTCGCCTCCCAGGCGAGCGCTGCCGCCCACAATGGCGTGACGGCCTTCGTCACCACCGACGCCAGCGGCAATCTCGCGGCCTCCGCCTACGGCCCGTCGACGATCGCCCGCCTCGGCAACCGGATCGATTCGGTCCAGGCGCAGGTCAACAACCTGGAGGCCAAGACCGACTCGGTTCAGCGCTACGCCATTCAGACCCGTAAGGAGGCTCGGCAGGGCGTCGCCATGGCCATCGCGATGGCGACGGCCCCGATGCCGTCTGCGCCCGGCAAGACCACTTGGGCCGCGAACGGTGCCACCTACCGCGGCGAATGGGCGGGTGGCATGGCCGTCGCCCACCGGTTGCCGACCTGCTGCGTTCCGATCGCCGTCACCGCCGGCGTCGCCTCTGGAGGCGACAATGCGGTCGGCGTCCGGTCCGGTCTGGCCGGTGAGTTCTGAGCGCACCGCGATACAGGTTCGGCGCAGGCGACATTTCGGCCTTGCGCGCCGTCAAACTGCCGCGGTAGTGTCAAGCAATGTTGACACTCGCGATCGACCATCGGGTTGCGCAAGAAATCGATCGGCGCCCCCACGCCGTCGTGGTCGGCTCCGGCTTCGGCGGCCTCGCGGCAGCCGTGCGCTTGGGGGCTCGGGGCTACCGCGTGACGGTGCTGGAACGCCTCGAGCAGCCCGGTGGCCGTGCCCGTGTCCACCGCCAGGACGGCTTCACCTTCGATGCTGGTCCGACGATCGTCACGGCCCCGCAGCTCTTCGCGGAGCTCTGGGAGTTGGCCGGGCACCAGCTCTCGGACGACGTGACGCTGGTCCCCATGGATCCCTTCTACCGGATCCGGTTCGCCGACGGCACGTCCTTCGCCTATAGCGGCGACCTGGAGCGGATGCGGGCCGAAGTCGCGCGCTTCGCGCCGGACGACGTTGAAGGCTATGAGCGTTTCATGGCTCACAGCCGGGCGGTCTGCCGCATCGGCTTCGAGCAACTCGGCCACGTCCCGTTCGGCAGCGTCGGATCGATGCTGAAGATCGCGCCGGACCTGCTGCGACTGTCGGGACACCGCTCGGTGCACGATGTGGTGGCGCGCTTCATCCGCGACGAGCGGCTGCGCACGGTCTTCAGCTTCCACCCCCTTCTGATCGGCGGCAATCCGTTCCGGGCCAGCGCCATCTACTGCCTGATCGCCGACCTGGAGCGGCGCTGGGGTGTCCATTTCGCCATGGGCGGGACCGGACAGCTGGTCGACGGGCTGGTGCGCCTGATCCGAACGCAGGGTGGGCGGGTACGCCTCGGGGTCGAGGTCGCACGCATCGAGGTGGATGAAGGCGCAGCCACGGGCGTGACGCTCACCAGCGGCGAGACCATCGCCGCCGACCTCGTGGTCTCGAACGCCGATTCGGCTGTGACCCATGCGCGCCTGCTGCCCGAGGCCAAGCGCTGGAGCCCGGGGCGATTCCGGCGCGCTCGCTCGTCGATGGGCCTGTTCGTCTGGTATTTCGGCACCAAAAGGCGCTATCCGGACGTGGATCACCATACGATCATGCTCGGGCCGCGCTATCGCGAGCTGCTGGCCGACATCTTCGACCGCAAGGTGCTGGCCGAGGATGCCAGCCTCTATCTTCATCGGCCGACCGCCACCGATCCGAGCCTGGCGCCCGCAGGGTGCGACGCCTTCTACGTGCTGGCGCCCGTGCCGAATCTCGCGGGCGGCCAGGATTGGCAGACCCTCGCCGAACCGTACCGGCACCGGATCGCCGCGATGCTGGAGGCAAGCGTGCTGCCTGGCCTGTCCGAGGCCATCGTCACTTCGAAGGTGACGACGCCGCTGGACTTCCAGGACGATTTCCTGAGCTACCGCGGCTCGGGTTTCGGCCTGGAGCCGGTGCTGACCCAGTCGGCGTGGTTCCGTCCGCACAACCGGTCGAGCGCGATCCGCAACCTCTATCTGGTCGGTGCCGGCACCCATCCGGGTGCGGGGCTGCCCGGCGTGCTCTCCTCCGCCCGCATCCTCGACAGCGTGGTCCCCGATGCCCGCGTTACCGCCTGAATTCGCCGCCGCGGCGGACCGGACCGCCTGCCGGGTCGCGATCCGCGCCGGCTCGAAAAGCTTCTTCGCCGCCGGCCAGCTGCTGCCGGGCGATGTGCGCGAGGCCGCTTACGGCCTCTACGCCTTCTGCCGTCTGTCAGACGACCTGGTCGACGGGGCGGAGAGCCCATCCGACCGACGCGGTGCCGTCGCGCGGCTCGAGGCACGGATTGGCCTGGCTTATGCCGGCAGCCCGGCCGATGCCCCGGCCGACCGGGCGTTCTCGGAAATTGTTGCCGCCTACGCGATCCCGGAGGCGCTGCCGCGCGCCCTCATCGAAGGGTTCGCCTGGGACGCCGAGGGCCGGCGCTACGCGGACCTCGGCGCCCTCCACGCCTACGCGGCGCGGGTCGCCGGATCGGTTGGGGCGATGATGGCGCTGATCATGGGCACGCGGGATCCCGACGCCCTGGCCCGCGCCTGCGATCTCGGCGCGGCCATGCAGCTCACCAATATCGCGCGCGACGTGGGCGAGGACGCCCGGATGGGTCGCCTCTACCTGCCGCTGGACTGGATGCGGGCTGCGGGGCTCGATCCGGACGCGTTTCTCGCAAATCCGCAGCCGAGTCCGGCCTTGTCCGCCGTGGTGGCCCGGCTGCTCGGCGAAGCGGACGGACTCTACGCCCGCGCGGAGGCCGGGATCGCGGCCTTGCCTCGCGGCTGCCGGCCTTCGATCCGGGCGGCGGCCCTGATCTATGCCGAGATCGGCCGCGAGGTGGCCGCGCACGACCACGATTCCGTCCGATGTCGCGCCCGCGTCGGCACGGGCCGCAAGCTGGCGCTGATCGCCCGCGCGCTCCATGCGCCGGCGGACGCAGATTCCGCAGCCCTCGACGCTCCGCCCCTGGCGCAAACGGCATTTCTGATCGAGGCCGTCGCGCGCGACCCGCTCGTGCGGTTGCGTCAGCGTCCGGCGCTGCGGCCCTGGTGGGACGTCGGTGGCCGCGTCGTGCATGTCCTCGACCTGATCGAGCGGATGCGCGAGCGTGAGGCGTTCGGCCGCTCGGCGCCGTCGTGATCCTGGGGCGCGGAGACCTTCGGTGAGCGACGGATTGTTCGCCGCCTTCGATATCGGCCTCGTCTTCGCCCTGGCCCTCGGACTGGGCCTCTGGCAGCTCCTGGCGGTGCGCCGCAGCATTCGCCGCGATCGTGACGGCCGGTCGGACTGAAACGGTCGCGCCCGGAGACGCGCGAGTCCCGAGGGCGCGAACGCTGCAAAATGCGTTCGACTCCGGCACCGCGCTGCCTCTGTCTGCGAGCAAGTATCGGCTACGACATCGGAAACGGTGCTCGGCTCGACCGTCCTGTCATAAAATATTGCATCGCGCGATAACGTGATCCCCCGATGTGACCACCTATAAGGTTGTCCAAGTCGAAGCTGTGAAAGACCGACGTTCGTATAACGGATGTTCATTCGCGCGGAGCGCCATCCTCTCTCTCCCGCGCCGACCCGGTCAACGCGCCCGCATCTTTCACTCAAGACATCGCTCGCCGCTGCCTTTGGCCTTCTGGCCCTCATCGCCGCATGCCAAGGCGTGCTGTCGATCGCCAAGCTCGTGGGTATCCGGCGCCGCATCAGCGAGGTCGCTACCAACTGACTGCCGTCGGTCGTCGCGGTAAACGAGATCCGGGCGGCGGCATCGGAATTGCGGATCAAGCAATTGCGTTTGCTCATCTTGTCCAGCACCCCCACGCGACTGGCTGAGAATCAGGCGGCGCTGATCAAGACGCACGACAAGCTCGCCCAGGCGCGGACAAGCTACGAACCGCTCATCTCCTCGAACGAGGAGCGCGCTCTATGAAGCGTTCGCCGTCAGCTGGACACGTTTCGCGCAAGCAGACGCCGAAATGGGTCGTCTGATGGAAGTGGGCGAGACCAATTTGGCTCTCAGGCTCATGGGCGGTGCCGAGACTGCGAGCCTCTATGACGACGCCTGCGCCAACCTTGCGCGGGATGTCGCCCTCAACGAGCAGGGGTCCGGTCGTGAAGCGGATGCATCGTTGATCGCGGACGATGCTGCCATGCAGGCCGCCTGTGTCGCCGTCGTGTTGGCGCTCGCTGCCGCCTGCGCGGCCGCCGCCTTCGGTCTGCTGCGGGTCTCTCGACCGATCCAGACCATGACGTAGGCGATGAGCGGGCTGGCCGGCGGGGATGTGCAAGCGGCGGTGCCCTACCGGCAGCGTCGCGACGCGATCGGATCCATGGCCGCGGCCGTCCAGGTGTTCAAGGACAACCTCGTCCGGACCCGCCAGCTCGAGGAAGAGACGCCGCAGGCGCGCATCGCCGCCGAGGAGCAGCGCAAGGTCGGGATGCGCCAGATGGCGGATCGTTTCGAAGCTGCCGTCGGTGGGATCGTCGGGATGGTCTCATCGTCGGCGACCGAACTCCAGGCGACCGCCCGGGCCATGTCGGCCACGGCGTCCGAGACGTCGAGCCAGTCGACCACGGTGGCGGCCGCCGCCGAGGAAGCCGCCTCCAACGTCAATACCGTGGCGG
>NZ_JBFUGA010000119.1:0-16339 GCF_056403155.1 Methylobacterium sp. P3_A11 | reverse complement strand
CGAGACCGTGGAGCAGGCGCTCTGCCGCCTCATCGAGGACTCCGCTAAGACCCGCGGCCTGCCGGTGCCATTCTTAACGCGGCTGATCTGGCGCGAGAGCAGCTTCCGCGTCGGCGTCGTGAGCCCAGCTGGCGCGCAAGGTGTGGCGCAGTTCATGCCAGGGACCGCGCTGGAGCGTGGCCTGCTCGACCCGTTCGATCCCGAACAGGCGATCCCGCAAGCGGCGCATCTCCTCGCCGACCTCAAGCGCCGCTTCGGCAATCTCGGGCTCGCAGCGGCGGCCTACAACGGCGGCGCGCAGCGCGTGACGAACTGGCTGGCGGGCAGCGGCGACTTGCCGGCTGAGACCCGCGCCTACGTGCTCTGGATCACCGGCAGCCCGGCCGAGGAGTGGCGGGGTGGCACAAGCGATGGGGCTACCCCACCAGAGGCCAAGCGCACGGGAGAGCAGGACAAGGTCAGCAGGCCCGTCGGAGAGCCGCAAAAAGCCGTTCCCCCGGAACTGGCTGCCGCGAAGGTGAAAGGTGCAGAGCGCAAGGTCGAAGCTGCTCAGAAGTCGGGAGGCACGCGGAAGGAAACGCCCCAAACCTGCTTGCAAGTGACCGCGGCTCTGCAAATCCCGTCCCGATCTGATCGCTTCGCCGAGCGCCAACCGTCGCGCAACGACCGGTATGCCCGCGGCCACGGTACCAGCCCTGTCGAGAAGCCGGTCCCGCCGCCCTGGGGACCTTGGGGCATTCAGCTGGCTGCCAACTTCTCTAAGGCACTCGCACTGCGAAGCTTCTCGCAAGCGCAGGCAACTTACGCCAAGGTCATCGGGCAGGCGCGCCCAATGGTCATCGGCACGCGACTGCGCAGCCGTGGGACGCAAGCGTTCTACCGGATCCGCATACCGGCTGAGAGCCGAGAGCAGGCTGACGTGCTATGTGAAAAAATCCACACAGTGGGTGGTGCCTGCGTCGTTCTGAAGACCTGAGCACTCGGTCTCCGTTCAGCGCGGAAGCTTGATCCGAGCTGCCGTATTGACCAAATCCTGCTCACGCAGCGATCGTAAATCCAACCTGCTACACAGCATGACCGAGGTGCGCTTCCCGGCGCCGCTCTTCAAGGCGACACCATCCGCGTGACCACCGAGGTGGCGGCCAAACGCATCTCGCGCGCTCGCGCCGATGCGGGGATTGTCGATCTCATCCACCGGGCCTACCGGCAGGACGAAATTTTGGTTGCCGAGTGCCGCAGGCAGGCCTTCATGCGGCGTCGGCCCGCAACGAGCGGGGCGTGACGCCGATGCGCGCTGCTGTTCGTTCCGGGCGACGCGCCGCGGAAGCTCGAGACGGCGCTGAACGCCGGCGCCGACGCCCTCATCGTCGACCTGGAGGATTCGGTCGCCGCGAGCGGGAAGGCGGCGGCGCGCCGGCAGGCCGCCGCGTTCCTGGAGGAGGTCGGGAGCACCGCCGGGGGGCCGCTGCTTTTCGTGCGCGTGAACGCGCTCGGGACAGGCTGGGCGGGGGACGACCTCGCGGCGGTGATGCCGGCGCGACCTTACGGCATCGTGCTGCCCAAAGCCGTCATGAGCGCTGACATCCGCGCGCTCGATGCACATCTCTACCGGCTCGAGGCCGCCAGCGGCATCGCTGCCGGCGCGACGCGCATCCTGCCCATCGCCACCGAGACGGCCCGCGCCGTCCTCGCGCTGACGACCCTGTCCGAGGGGCATCCGCGTCTCTGCGGGATCTCCTGGGGGGCGGAGGATCTCTCCGCCGATCTGGGGGCCGAGACCAACCGCGATGGGACCGGCGCCTGGACCGGTTCGTATCGCCTGGCGCGCGACCTCACCCTGCTCGCGGCGGCCGCAGCCGAGACAGACGCGATCGACACGGTTCATCTCGCCTATCGGGACCTCGCGGCGCTCGAACGGGAATGCCGCGAGGCGCGCCGGGATGGTTTCGTCGGGAAGTTGGCGATCCACCCGGCCCAAGTTCCCATCATCAACGCGGCCCTCTCGCCCTCTGAGGCGGCCCTGGCCAAAGCGCGGGCCGTGGCCGCGGCCTTCGCGGGTTCGCCGGGGACGGGGGTTATCGGGCAGGGTGGGGCCATGCTCGACCGTCCCCACCTACGCCGCGCCGAGCGGCTGCTGGAGCGCTTCGACCGGGGCGCCCCTCGGGGCAAGGCGTGAGGCCGGGACCGCGTGCAAGCCGGATGGCCTCAGGGCAGGCATCCGGTACGAGGCGGTACCGAGCTACGCATCCACGAAGATCAGAGCCGGCGTTTCCAAGAGCGTCTTGATCCGCTGGACGAATACGGCCGCATCCCAGCCGTCGATGACGCGATGGTCGAAGCTCGACGACAGGTTCATCATCTTGCGCGGGATGAACGCCGCCCCGTTCCAGACCGGCCGCATCGCGATCTTGTTGACGCCGATGATGGCGACCTCCGGATGGTTGATGATCGGGTTCGAGGCGATGCCGCCCAGGGCACCGAGCGAGGTGACAGTGATCGTCGAGCCGCCCAATTCCTGCCGCGTGGCTGAGCCCGTTCGGGCCGCCTCCGAGAGGCGGTTCAGTTCGGCGGCGCAGTCCCAGACGTCTCGCGCCTCCACGTGCCGGACGACGGGAACGATGAGACCCGCGGGGGTTTGGGTCGCGACACCGATATGCACGCTGCCGTGCTGGTGGAGGATGCCGGCTTCATCGTCGTAGAGCGCGTTCAGATGCGGTTGTTCGGCGATGGCTCTGATCAGAGCCCGCATCAGGAACGGGAGCAGCGTCAGCTTCGGTCGCTCCGCGCGCCTGTTCGCGTTGAGCGTGGCCCTGAAATCCTCGAGCGCCGTGACGTCGACCTCCTCGACATAGGTGATGTGGGGAATGCGCGAGGCCGCGAGGGTCATCTTCTCCGCGATCTTGCGGCGGACACCCGTGACTTTGATCTGTTCGACCGTTGTGTTCGGACTGGGGCCTGGCGTTCCCGTCTCGCGCGCGTCACCGGTCAGATAGGCGTCGAGATCCTCGTGCGTCACGCGGCCGGAAGGCCCCGAGCCGGGCACACGAGCCAGATCGATTCCGGCCTTGCGTGCGCGATGCCTGACAGCCGGCGACGCCATCGCCTTCTCGTCCTCCCTATGCGCGGCGGCAGGACCACGGCCGCGCGCAGGGGAGGGCTGACCCGTGTTTGTGGTGCGAACGCCGTCGGAGACTTGGTCTGCATCGTCCGCATTCTTGACCGCTAAGCGGATCAGCGGCGCGCCGACAGCAACGGCCTCGCCGGCCTCGGCCCCGAGCCACACGACTTGCCCCGTCACCGGGGAGGGGATCTCCGCGGTCGCCTTGTCGGTGGTGACGGCGGCCAGCACGGCGTCCTCATGGACGAACTCGCCCACTCTCACGAACCACTCGGCCAGTTCGGCTTCGGCGATCCCCTCGCCGACATCGGGCATGGTGATCAGGTGCTCGCCCATGTCAGGCCTCCACCGTCTCGACCAGCGCACGCGCCACGCGTCCCGGCCCGGGGAAGTAGTCCCATTCCTGCGCGTGCGGATAGGGCGTGTCCCATCCGGCAACTCGGGCGACCGGCGCCTCAAGATGGTAGAAGCAGGTCTCCTGGATGAGGGCTGCCAGTTCCGCGCCGAACCCTGACGTCAGCGTCGCCTCCTGGATGACCACGCAGCGACCGGTCTTGGAGACGGAGGCCACCATCGTGTCGAGATCGTATGGAACCAGGGTACGCAGATCGATGATCTCGGCGTCGATGCCCGTCTCCGTGGCGGCCGCCTGCGCGACATGCACCATCGTCCCGTAGGCCAGCACCGTGACGTCCGTTCCCGCCCGAACGATGGACGCCTTTCCGAGCGGGAGAGCGAAGTGGCCGGCCGGAACTTCGCTGGCCGCGTGCTTCGACCAGGGCGTGACGGGGCGCTCGTGATGCCCGTCGAAGGGACCGTTGTAGAGCCGCTTCGGCTCGAGGAAGATCACGGGATCCGGATCCTCGATCGCCGCGATGAGCAGCCCCTTGGCATCGTAGGGGTTTGAGGGGACGACAGTCTTGAGCCCCGAGACGTGGGTGAAGAGCGCCTCCGGGCTCTGGCTGTGGGTCTGTCCGCCGAAGATGCCGCCGCCCGTCGGCATGCGGATAACCAAGGGACAGGTGAACTCGCCGTTCGAGCGATACCGCAGCCGCGCGGCCTCCGACACGATCTGGTCGTAGGCCGGGTACACGTAATCGGCGAATTGGATCTCGACGCAGGGCCGCAGGCCGTAGGCAGCCATGCCGACGGCCGTTCCCACGATCCCGGATTCGCTGACGGGCGCGTCGAAGCAGCGCGACGTTCCGTATTTCTGTTGAAGCTCGTAGGTGCAGCGGAAGACGCCGCCGAAATAGCCGACATCCTCACCGAAGACGACGACGCTCTCGTCGCGTGCCATCATCACGTCCATCGCGTCGCGGATGGCTTCGACCATCGACATGCGCGGCATGGCCTACACTCCGGCCTGCTGGCGTTGACGGAGCAGGTGCGGCGGCATCTCGGCGTAGACGCCCTCGAACATCTCCCGCGCAGACGGCCTCGAGACGGAATGGAGCGTCCCAAAACTCTCCGCCTCCTTCTGCGCCGCGATCACCAACTCGAGGATCTCGGCCTCCGCCTGCTTGTGCCGCTCCTCGGACCACGCGCGGCGCCGGATCAGGTGGTTCTTCAACCGAATGACCGGATCGCCGAGCGGCCAGGCGTCGGATTCGGCCTTCGGACGGTAGGCCGAGGGGTCATCCGACGTCGAGTGAGCTCCGACGCGGTAGGTCACATACTCAATGAGCGTCGGCCCGAGATTGCGCCGGGCCCGCGCGATGGCCCATTTGGCAGCCGCATAGACGGCCAGGTAATCGTTGCCGTCGACCCGGAGCGCCGGGATGCCGAACCCCAGGCCGCGCGCCGCGAAGGTTCCTGCCCCGCCTCGGGCAATGCCCTGGAAGGTCGAGATCGCCCACTGGTTGTTGACGATGTTGAGCACGACAGGGGCTTTATAGGTCGACGCGAAGACGAGTGCGGCGTGAAAGTCCGACTCGGCCGTCGAGCCGTCCCCAATCCAGGCCGCCGCGATCTTCGTGTCCCGCCTGATCGCGGAGGCCATCGCCCACCCGACCGCCTGCACATATTGCGTCGCAAGGTTTCCCGATACCGTAAAGAACCCGTGCTCTTTTGACGAATACAGAACCGGCAGCTGGCGGCCTTTCAACGGATCTTTCACGTTCGAGTAGATTTGACATACCATGGTCACCAGCGGATAGCCGCTCGCAATCAGGAGCCCGGCCTGCCGGTACGTAGGGAAGTTCATGTCTCCCGGCGCGAGGGCCTTCTGAAAGGCGCAGCTCACGGCCTCCTCACCGAGGTGCTGCATGTAGAAGGACGTCTTGCCCTGCCGCTGGCTGAGCAGCATCCGCGCATCGAAGGTGCGCAGAGTCATCATATCCCGCAGGCCGCCCCGGAGCTCATCGTCGCTGAGCAAGCCGGCCCACGGCCCCACCGCCTCACCCTCGCGATTCAGGACGCGGATGATCGAGAAGGCCAGATCCCGGATCGCTTCCGAACCGGTATCGACGTCGGGACGCGGGACCGACCCGGCCTTGGGGATTTTGACGCTGGAAAAATCCGGGACCCCGCCCGGCCGGACAGCTGGCTCTGGAACGTGGAGCGCTAAAGGCGCGACTTTAGCCATTGCTTGCTCGCTCTCGCGAAACACGACGTGCAGGCCGGTCTATTCTTGCACGAAACCAAGGTAGATCACATCCATGAAATTCTGGTTCCCCATCGAAAGATGGCTCCCCGGTTCCTCTCTTAAAATACGTCCCGGGCGGCTTGCGATGGGTTAGCGGGTGGCGCATTGACGGATGAAGAGTTACCGACGCCCTACCGAAAGCCGGAGAAAGGTCACTTTGAGCCCTCTAGCCGAGCCGCATCGAATGTCCTCTTCACCGCTTCAGTCGCCGGAAGCAGACCGTCGGCATTCGGCCAGACTACGTCTCGCCGGGTCCTCAGCGCGCGCAGAACCGGACATTCGGCTTGGCGCCCATTACAGCCATATGACGGCCTTCGTCAGCATCTCCGAAGCGGACCTCGGCTCAGGCCTGATCGCAGCTTAAGAGCCGCCGATTACGCCACCCCTGCTCATTCATCCCTTCACTGTAGCGTTTTCGCTTAGCGTTGCCGTTCTGTAACAAGCGGGCACCCGGCTGCGCGTCTACTCCTCGTTGCGCATCAGTCGGGGAAGGCCGCAGGGTGATGATCGGGCACGCTCTGTTGGCGAGATGCATCTCGCAATCCGCTCTCGCCATGTTGCTGACCTCGAGCCTCGCTGCGACCCCTGGGCTTGCCGAGGAGCCGAAAGATGACAAGGCGAAATCCTCGTCGTTCCGCTCCCGACGGATCCGCCCCAAGCGTTGCCGCAGCCAAGCTGTCGTCGAGCCCAGGCCGCCACCCAGGTTGCCGACGAGGGTGGGCAGCTCGCCTGAAGCGTCAGGCTGTGAACATGGGACAGATCTAAACGGGCTCGGAAGCAGCATCCATGGAAACTGGCCATGCCTCCAAGCGTTTCCTGCTGGCTGAGCCGCGCCGCGTGCTGGCCAGCCTCGGACAAACAGGCTGGCCCAAATGAGAGATACAACTCCGACGCCGATACGGCGCCCCGCTCCGGTCTCGGCGGATCCGCCTGCACCCGGCGCGCAGAGGGCGGCTCGAGTGGCTCTCGTGCTGGTCCTGACGGCGCTCGGCCTCTACATCCTGCACCACTTCCTGCCGGCCCTAGTCTGGGGCACGATCCTGGGCATCGCGCTCTGGCCGCTCTACCGCAAGGCCGAACATCGCTTTCCGCCGGGCCGCCACAACCTTCTCCTGCCGACCCTCTTCACCGCGCTTGTCGCCCTAGTCTTTCTGGTGCCGTTTGTTGTCCTAGCCGTCGAGGCTGCGCATGAGGCACATGCCCTCTTGGAGTACAGCCGCAGCGTCGAGGAATCCGGCGTTCCCGTACCTGATGTCGTGGCGCGCCTCCCCTTTGGCGCTAGCTCGGTGACGAACTGGTGGAACGAAAACCTTGCCCATGCGGGGTGGTCACACGACCTGTTGGAGCGTTTCAACACCTCATCCATGCGCGATCTCAGCCGCACGGCCGGGGCACAGGTTCTGCACCGCGCGATCCTATTCGGATTTACCTTGGTGACCCTGTTCTTCCTGTTTCGCGAAGGCCGGACCGTTCGCGAGCAAGCCATTACGGCCAGCACCAGGCTGTTTGGTCCCCGCGGAGAGCGCGTGGGTCGGCAGATGGTGGCTTCAGTCCATGGCACCGTCGACGGCCTGGTGCTGGTCGGCATCGGGGAGGGCTTCCTCCTCGGGGTCACCTATTACTTCGCCGGGGTACCTCACCCGATCCTGCTTGGCGCCCTGACGGCAGTGGCGGCGATGATCCCGTTCGGGGCACCCCTTGTCTTCGGGACCGCGGCCTTGATCCTATTCGCTCAAGGTTCGGCCATACCCGCCATCGTAGTGGTCATTGTGGGGCTGGTGGTCACCTTCGTGGCCGATCACTTCGTCCGCCCGGCCTTGATCGGCGGCACGACCCGCCTGCCATTTCTCTGGGTGCTGCTGGGCATCTTGGGTGGCGTGGAGACGCTTGGCCTCCTGGGCCTGTTCGTCGGCCCGGCTGTCATGGCGGCGCTGATGCTGCTCTGGCGCGAGTTCACGGAGGGCGACCCCTCGCCTGTCGCCTAACTGCGGGATGAGATGTGCCGGTCTGGCTTGGAACTCCGGGCGGCGGGATCAGCTCGCCGGGAACTCGACCACTCGCCCGAGGCGGAAGCGGCTTTCGGACCTAGCGAAACTCAGGGCGGCCTTACGGCTTCTGAACTGGCCGCCGATCATCCCGTGCATTTCCTGAACGAGCCAACCGCCATTTGGCCCAGGGCTGACGAGCAGCACGGGCGGCCAACCCGACGGCACGAAAGGTGAGGTGGCCGGAGCTGCGGACGCCTTCATCGTTACCGTCGAGCACTGCGTGCCGGATCAGCACGGACGCACGTGCAGCATAATCGGTTCAGACTTGCCCTCATTCCAAGCCCCTATCAGCGGCAGCATCCCGCTATCGGTGGAACCCCGTCCCGTATCCATGATGTTTGACCACGCGGATGGCCTGCGGCTTTGTAAATGCAGCGCACGAGGTGTGATCTGGCAGCCTTGTCAGACGGCGGGCTGCTCAGTCCTGAGAGGGACTACGTTCGGCTCGTTGGAACGGGAGGCGGTATCGCACGCCTTGCCCAGGACCTCCAGACACGCGTCCACGGCGCTCCGCAAGGAGACGACGTAGTAGTCTGCTCCGACCTGCTTGCGAAGTGCTTGGTCTGTGAGGATCGCGTCCTCGGCGGGCCACAAGCCAACGAGGAGCGGCTTGCCCGGAAGCTTCTCGTGCAAGCGCTGCAGAAGGTAGCGCAGGTGGGCCGGGTTGCCGCTGATGTCGAGGTAGGAGATGCACACCATCGCCACCCCGCTCACATCGAGGCTTCGAACGTTGCTGCGGGAGACCGCCTCGTGCGGAACAACGCGCGCTCCTATGCCGTGCTTGCCCAGGAGCTGTGCGAGCATGGAGGAGGCCGCCTCGTCCAGAGGACCCCGGCCCGCGATGCACATCACCGGGGCCTCACCGCGCCACAGCGGTGGTCGGCGCTCCAAAGGCGGCGCCGATCCTGGCACGGCCTCGTTTTTCGGGTGCGTCTTCTCGGCAAGTGACGTTTCCGCGCTCGCGGCCCCGTCCTTCTTGTCTTTGGGTTCCTCGTCAGGTCGTTTGGCGAACTCCTCGACCAGGGATTGGGTGAGGGACTTGATAATGTCGAGCTGCGACACACCCAGCACACCGCGCTGGTAATCATTCGCGGCGAGTTGCAGCGCCTTCAGAGCCACCTCGTCGTAGTAGGAGGACAAAGAGCGCTCCTTGAGCAGCAACTCCGCCTGTTCCTGCGCCTCGTCCGGGTCGCCGGCCAGCATGCGCTGGTAGAAGTTCTCCACTGGCGTCAGCGGCGGCCGGTCGCCCAGCAGGACGTCGAAGAACTCCAGGCTGTCGACGTGTCGGCCGAGCACGACGAGGCAGACGGTGAACGGGGTGGCGAGGATCAGGCCGATCGGCCCCCACAGGAAACCCCAGAACAGGGTCGAAACGATCACCGCGAAGGGCGAGAGCCCGGTGGAGTGGCCGTAGAGCAGCGGCTCGATCACCTGTCCGAAGATCGGTTCGGCGATCAGGAACAGCGCCGCGGTCGCGATGACCATCGACCAGCCCGGATCAACGGCGGCGGCCAGGGCTACCGGGAGGATGCCCGAGATGAAGGAGCCAATGTAGGGAACGAACCGCATTAGGGCCGAGAACACGCCCCACAGGATCGGGCTCGGCACACCGATGAACCATAGGCCGAAGCCGACCAGGATGCCGAATGCCGCGTTCATGCCGAGCTGGGCGAGGAAGTAGGTGCCGAGCCGGCCCGCGGCGTCGTCCATAGCCATCGTCGTACGATGCAGGTCACTCGACCCGAACAGGCGGATCATGCGGTCGCGCAGATCCTCGCGCTGGAGGAGCAGGAACACGACGACGACGAGGACGATGCCCACGGTCGTAAGTGGTTCGAAAATCGGTCCGAGCACCTTCTCGGCCAGGGCCAGGGGTGAGATCTCGGGCTCCTGAACCCGTACCAGCTGCGGCTTCGGGGTGTCGCTGGCTGGACCAGCTGCGACGGTTGTCCCGGCTACCTCGGCCTTCTGCGTCGCGTCGTGAACCTGATGGCTGAGCTTCGCGACCACCCGGTTGGCCTCGCCGAGCCAGCCCTGCTGCAGCCCGGCGAACTTCATCTGCACGGTGGCCTGGTACTGTGGGAGGTTACCGGCGAGCCCCGCGACCTGCGTACCGATAAGTGTGCCGATGCCGCCGATAACGCCGAGCGCGAGCAGGACGGCGACGATGACGGACGGCACGCGTCCGAGCTTAATCCGCCGCAGCAAGTTGACCACGGGGGCCAGGACGAAACTAAGGAGCACCGCCAGCACGAGCGGGATGAAGACTTCGCGCCCGAAGTACAGGGCCGCGATGAGCACCACACCGACCGCGAGGGCCAGCAGGCCATTCAGCCCTGGAACGGAGGGCGGCGGGACGTGGGCGGGCTGACGCGGGGCCACGGCGTTTTCGGTCGGCATGCGGCGTGAGCTCCTCGACGCTGCGCCGACCATTCGCGGCACGTCCTCCAATAACGTCGGCCCCGGCATTTCGGCCCAAGCTCGACCCGCTTGTTCGAGGCACGCCCGCAAAGTCGGGCCTGCGGATGCATTCCTGAGGACCCCTACAGGTCGATCTCGGCGGATAGGAGAGTTGCCGAGGCAGCTCACTGCTAGATCTCGGAACCGATTTGCCGCCTAAGCCGTCTCTGAGACCGAAGTCTCCCGCGGCGGGGGCAGCGAAGCCGGAGCGGATCACCATGAAGCGCGGCAGCTTCCGCATCACCCTCTGCATCCGCGGTGACCGACGCACCCTGTATGCACCGTCGGAGCGTGAGGCGGCGCTCATGGCCGAATCCGCCATCCGTCGCTACGACGCCTCCTCTGGCGGCGTCGGCTTCATCATTGATGCCCCGAACACACGGGCAAGCGTGCGCATCTCGGCCTACGTGGCCGATGTTGCCCGCGAGATGGAGTTCGCCTGAGTCCTTCGTTCACCCCTCGATAACGACCGAGGAGGGCGGCCTGACGTTCGCTGCTTGTGCTGTTGGATTCGTCGGCGTCCCGTTCCGTGAYGTCGGTGCGGGCCAGGCTCGCGCCGTGCGCGGCATCTGCGGCGACGTTCCCGGCGCTCTCGCCGTGTCGCTCGATCCATAACCGGGTCGGCCAGCGCTGCTGCATGATAGGTTCATCCTCGGGTTGTGTGCGGCAACGCTCGCCGGGCTCGCTGGTTCGCGTGCGATCAGGTGCATATTCCCATAGCCGTGAGCACTCCGACGAACCGGTCTGGCCGCCTTCGGCGATAGGCGCCTGAGGTCGCTCAAACCCTGCTGGGGTCTACGGGCTCGAACTACCGGCCATGGAACGCCCTGTTTCATGGTCTGATACGGCATGCGTTGCCTGGACGGAGGCGGTCTCTCGGTCCTGGCCCTTCGCCGTACGATTGACGCCGCGAGGGGCTCGGACAGGAACCGGCTCGGTGAACCGGCTGGCGATGCGCGAGAACTCGGGCGTGCGAAGGTAGCCGTAGGACTTGTGGTGGTTGGCCTCGCCGTCGGGGCGTCGGTAGTCGTTCACCACGCGCAGGTCGACGACCTCTACTCCGCCTTCGCAAGCGTAATCGGGCCGGAGGTCGCCGGTCGCGGCCACGATGTCGTTGCCGTCCGCGAGATTCGTCCAACGCGCGACGTTGCCCGGCACCCGAAGATCGCCGAACTCCTCCTCGACCTTCAGCTTCACCTTCGCCAGCCCGAGCGGTGAGCCGACCGTGACCAGGTGCTCGACCCGCAATCCCGGGTCCTCGCGTCCCAGGAAGCGAAGCGCGTCATAGGCGATGACCGAACCCATGGAGTGGGCGACGAGGAGGATACGGCGGTCGCGGAACGTGCGCAGCCGCTCGATCAGGCGCCCCCGCACCTGGCGGGCGAACGATTGCTCGGCGTGGTAGTGCCAGAGGTCGTCGAAGCGGTATTCCAGGATGAGGTCGTCGACGAGGGTGATCCCGGTCATCGTCTCGACGCGGTCGATGCCCTCGTACACGGTCGCAAGCACGTCCTGGACGGTCGCCGACGGGGCGTCCTCCAGGCTGGGCAGCGGACCCGTGCCGTCATGTGGGCGGTAGGGCTCGATCAGCTCCTCGCCCGAGAGCGGCGCGTCGTAGCGGAGGTCGGCCCAGTAGACGAATTCAAGGTCGAACTCCGCGTTCGCAAGCCCCTCGTTCCGTGCGAGCCCTTCCGAGATGGCCGCCCGCCACCAACGCGTCTTCTCATCGACCGGCGGCTTGTTGGCCAGTCCGTGAATTCCGATGATGACGCTGGGCCGATCCATCTTCGCTGGGGCACCCCCTGATCCACATCGCCGAGCGCGATGGTCGGGACGACGTTGCGCCATAAACGTCGACCGCTGCGTTTCGGTGCCGCTTGGCCGAGGCATGTCGCGCGTTATCCCTGCCGCGTGAGCGCGCGTTGCTGTCGGAGTCCGGGGTGCGGGAGCTGCGTTAGATGTCGTACGAGAGCGAGAAGTCGGAGCGAACATAGTCGATCAGAACTTAGTCCTCGCGGCGACATCCACCGTATTCAAAAACGAACCCCCGGCTGAACTCAGCCGATGATGAGCCGGACCAGGGTAGGTGCCGCGCTCGCTCCAGCGATAGAAAGAGCAAGCAGAGTGATGCTACTTAGTTGGTCGGCGCTATCGACATTCCGTCTGAGATGGTGTTTAGGCTGTTCGTTCCGCCGGTCAACGATGCCGAGTAGATACACAGGGCCAGGCCTGTTTCCTTTGCTATGAAGGCGGTTAGATTAAGAACGTTGCGCCGTGATCGTCCTGTGGCGCTGTTTCGCGCGAGGAGTTCATCAAAAGGTTACCCTGGCGCGGGGTAGATCCGTGCGTTCCTGCGCCGCTGCAGGGCTCCAGGGTCTCTCATCGGAACCGGATGTCGCTCTGGAGGCATGGCGTGTGCACCTCGTCTGGTGCTCGACACGAGCCACGCCACTCCCGCCCCGATCAGCAGGATCGGGATCGGGTTGCCCCGCAGGGTAGCGAGCGCGACATCGTAGAGGTTGCTGCTAGCACCGCTACGCCGTCCAACTCCGATCAACTCGTCCGCGACCGCCGCGGGATGTAGGCGGTCCTGGAGCTTGCTGAGAGTGGCATCGAGCCGCGATCGACCGGCTTCGATCTCACGTTCGAGCTTGTCGGTGCTGTCGATCATGCGGCGGCCCACTGCATAGAGGTGGTGGCGAGGGCGGCGATCGATGAGCCGCAGGTCTAACGACGTCCGTGGATCACCATGGCGAGAAGGTAGCCGATCGCGCCCGCCATCGCGGCGAGCAGGAGTGGCGCGTCTTTGGCGTACGAACCCAGAGCCTCGTTGCCCTGCCGGTAGACGCGCTCTGCTTCGGGGAAGCGCTCGCGTCCCTGCTTCAGGGTGCTCTGTGCGAACTCCGTTGCCTGACCCGCCGCGTCGCGCAGGGTGTCCTTTGCTTGCCCGACGAGGTTCTCGGCCGTGCCCTTCAGCTCCGTCACTTTGCCCTCAGCTTGGGTGCCGCGATCGCCAGTGAGGTCGCCGACTTTGCCCTCAACCTTGCCGCCGAGTTCCTTGGCGGCGCCGGTAATACGGTTCTCATCCATCTTAACCTCCATGCTTGCACAGGTTCAAAGTCTCATGACCTGAACGGCCGCCAGCAGCCGGCAGCTTACCAGTGAGCTTGCTCATGCTCGGTCGGCAGGCGCGCCTGCGGGGTGAGCTGGTCGACCACGCCTGGCAGTAGGCGCGAGAGCTGGGACAGGAGGTCGTTGCTGCCCATGCCGGTCTGCTGGGAGAGCTGCCCCACCGTCTCCGGCCCGAGTGCGGCGCCGAGATCGTGTGGGGCGATCGACTGGTTCTGCCCCGAGCCGATCCAAGAATTGATCGTGTCGCCGTGCCCGGCGCGGGTGAACTGCTCCACCAAGCCGCCGAGACCACCAGCTCCTCCGAGCAGACCACCGAGGCCGCCGCCCGGGCCGGCGTTGCCCTGACTGTAGCCGCCCGGGCCAGCGCCGCCTTCTAGATTGCCCAAGATGTTGCCGAGCCCCCCCGGCAGTGCCGCCGGCCTTGGCTGCGAGCAAGGTCATCAGGATGCCGGCAAGCGGGTTTGCACCTGCACCTTGCTGCTGGCCCGCATTGCCGCCGAGCGCACTACCTATGATGCTATCGAGAAGACCCATGATGATTGCTCCTGATACGAATACTTCGACGCCGACCGAGCGACTTGGAGATGAGGCTGGCACGTTCAGCCCCGCAGCCGCGGCTCTGCCTCGTCAGCCGCTACGAACTATCGGAGGCACTGCAGGCGCTCACCAGCGGGGCCACGCCTCAGAGCGGGTGGTTGTAGACACGAACCCGCCGAGCCCCCGACACAGCGCCTTCGACCGACGAAACACCGCCACTCACGGCATCGTTCTGGCGCACAGCTGATCCCGCGGCGGCATCGGACCCGATGAGCGTTGACGTGTCGGCGCTGATGCGAGCGGGTTCGGCCGCATCTGAAGCCCGGCCCGTCCAGCCTTCGCGCTGCCAGCCCTGGGTGCGCTCGTCGAGGTCGACAGCGCCGTGCTCCTCAAGGATGCGCTCGACGGCGCCCGAGCGGGCCTCGTCGGTGCGCACGGTCAGTAGCGACCCACCCCGGCGCACGCCTTCGGAGTAGGCATGCGCATCGCCCTCGCTCACACCTGCACCGGCCAGAGAACCGGCGAGCCCACCCGCGGCCGCGCCGATGCCCGCTCCGGTCAGCGTCGCCACGAGCCATCCCGCCGCCACGACCGGACCGACGCCGGGGATCGCCATCAGCCCCAGGCCGGCGAGCAGCCCCGCGCCACCACCGAGAACCGTCCCAAGCGTCGCACCGGTTCCCGTCCCTGTCGCGGCGTGCTCAGCCGTACGACCATCACCGTCCGCCGAGGTCTCCGACTTGTTGCTGACGAGGCTGATGTCGGCGTGCGGGATGCCCGCAGCCTCCAGCTTTGTCACCGCCGTCGTAGCATCTTCATAGCGATCGTAGAGCGCGGTCAGCGTGCGTGTGGTCATGGCAAACTCCGGTGGTGATGACGATCTGAGAGACTGGCCGGGTGCGGTGTGCGGCTATCGAACGGCGACGTTGCCCTTGAAGTCGAGGCCGACGGTGGTCGGCTTGCCGTCCATCATCGCGGTGCCGCCCCAGATGCCGTCAGCGTCCTTCTTCAGATCCTTGACGTCATGGAAGCCGGCCTTCTCCAGACGCCGACGCGCTTCGCCCTCGGTGAAGCTGTTGGCGCCCTTCTCCAGCTTGACGCTCGCGAGCGCCCCTGTGCTCGCCGGCTTGCCGTCCTGAGCGTGATCGGTGTTGGGCCGCGTCACGGCCTTCTGCCCGCCGGAGGTCGCGCTCGACGCGCCGCCGGTGGCCGGCTGACCGGTGACGGTGGTTTGGGCGAGAACCGGCGTGGCTGCGAGCAGCGGCAGTAGGATGAGGAGCGTACGGTCGAGCGGCATGGCGAGATCCTGTTTTCTTGTGAGGTCGCAAGAGCGCGGCAGCCGGCCTGAATGTCGGCGAAGCGCGAGCTGGGCCGCCCAGCGCTGAGAAGCGCCGGGCGGTTCCGGTGAAGCGGGTCAGACGGGCTTGCGCGGCGTGGTGCCGGTGGTCGTGCCGGTAGTGCCAGTGCGGCTGACATTGCCGCGCTCGTCCTCGACCTCAACCTCGGTCCGGCGAACCTTGTCGGTTACCGTCTCAGTACGCTGTCCGGCTTCCTTGCGAATGCCGACCTCTTCGACCACGCGGGCGTCTTTCGACACCACAGCCTGCTCGCGCAGCTCTGTCGCCTCGATGGTCTTGTTCTCGAACAAGGCCTCGTCGGCGGCGGTCACCGGCCGGTCGACCGTGCGCCGGTCGACGTGCACAGTCTCGTCGCGCAGCGTCACCTGCTCCTCGATCGGCTTCTCGACGACGTAGGAGCGCACCCGCACGCGGCCGGCCTCAGCCACGCGCTTGCCGACGTTGAGCCGCTCCTCAACCACGGGAATGTAGTCCTTCTCGCCCGCCACTCCCGCTGTCGAGCGCTCACCGGAGGCGTAGGTCGCCTCACCCGTCGTCCCTGCCGTCGCGCCACTTACGGCGCTCGATCCACCCGTCGCCGAGTATCCGCTCCAACCCTCCTTGCGCCAGGAGGCTTCACGCTGGTCGAGATCGACCGAGCCGTTCTGCTCCAAGATGTCGTAGGCGGTCTCAAGCCGCGCCTGATCCGTCTGCACCGTCAGCAGCGTGCCACCGCGGCTCAGACCCTCGCTGTAGGCGTAGCGATCCTCTTCCGGCATGAAGAAGTCCTTGAGCGAGCCCCAGAAGCCGCCCTCGTCCTTGTGATAGTCGTACGAGCCACTAGTTGTGCAGTCCCGCGGTGTGGTGGCATCAATTTAGCTGTAACCGCCGCACACCGGGAGGCGTTATGGGACAGGTTCTTCACGGCTGCGCCACGACCACGCACGCGGTCAGAGCAACGCTACAGCGATCGAAAGCTCCGCTCAAAGATCTTGCCGCCCAGCATGGACTGAACCCCAAGACAGTCGCGAAGTGGCGTAAGCGAGCCTTCGTGCATGAC